>JAJRYU010000172.1 GCA_024275615.1 Planctomycetota bacterium | reverse complement strand
GACCTGTACGTTTTTTGACTTCAGCCAAGATTTCCAAGCCCGCCTCCATGCCTGGTCCTCTATGGCTGGTGATTGACGAACGATTGGCTTTGTCAAAAGAGCTCTTGAAGACCAAAGTGATGGGCAAGTCAGCGGTGATTTCGGCCAGTTTTTCCGCGTGTCGCAGGGTGGTCTCGAAGTCCTCTACGATGCAGAGGCCCGCCAAGACGACAAGATCAGCTTCTGGGCCGATGGCCAAATCTCCAGCTCGGACTGTGCGTGTCGTGGTCATCTCATGTCTCCTATTTCCGGGATCTGTCCGGAGTCAGAATCTTGATCTTCTCTGTTCCCAAGCATATGTGGACCGGTGTACAGCCAACCGGATCACCATCAATTTGAACGCATGAGGGTTTTTCGGCGTCAATCAGAATGTCGGTGCCTCTGATGCGAGTCACGGCTCCCTGATCTTTCCATCGAAGGACAGCGGAAGCAAGGTGTCGAATGATACCAAAGCGACTTGTTCGCCTGCGGAGATAGACATCCAATTGCCCATCGTGAGGGCTGGCGGAAGGTGTCACACTCAAGAGTCCGCCGTAATTGGCTGTGTTGCAAACGATGACGTCGGCAAAGGAGCCCTCTAAAGCTTGGCCGTCGACGGTGACTGCAAGGCGCGGCGGACGATGCCCGAGAAGCGCCCGGAGACCGCAGGGCAAGTAACTCAGCATGCTAATGGACTTGTCCCGAGCTAACTGCTGGCGGTGGGCATGAAGGGCAAAAACGACGTCTGCATCGAATCCGACGCCAACATTGGCGAGAAAGACATCCTCGTTCGCCATGGGCAAATCGAAATCCCTTGGTGCGCCGGCCAAAGCGGCATCAACGGCAGCTTCAGGGTTTCCTAATGGGATGCTCAGCTCACGGGCCACGACATTGGCTGTGCCGACGGGGATAATGCCCAAAGGAGGAGGGGTAGGGGTCGTCAGACCTCTGGCCACTTCGGTCAAAGTGCCATCGCCGCCGACGACAAAAATCGCATCACAGTCGAGAGCTGAATTCGTCGCCAAATTCGTGGCTTCTTGAGGCGCCGTCGTTTGAAAAATTGTCGTGGAGATGCCACACAATTCCAGCTGTTGGAGCGCTTTTTTGGCGCACAGATAGCCGCTGTTCTTTCCAGCTCGAGGATTGACGATGAGATGCGCGGTTTTCACAGGTCTTTCACATACAGCTTCGAAGTCTCATTCTAAAGACCCGCGCGAGCATGACCAACAATGACCCCTTGCACAATTACTATCCCCTTCCTTTCCCGGCACAGGAGTGAATCGATGCGGTCGCGGATGTGAGTTACTTGAATCCGTTCAGGAGCCCCTTCTTGACTTTCATGTCGAGCTCAACAATGGCTTTCTTGCCGGTGCTCTTAATGTCGAAGACCCACGTGACTTCAAGTTTGTCATAAGTGGAACCCTCGCCGTCGACAACCAAGGGGGTGACTTGTGTCTTAAAAGCACCTGCCATCTTCTTGCTCTGTGTGGTGATTTCGGTTCCCGTGTAGTCGACGCGCAAAGTGGGTTCCCCTGGCTTGAGGGGAACAAAGAGTATGGCGTCTTCGAGGACAATCTTCTTGCCTTTTCGCTCTGGGTCCTTGTAGGTACGTCCCTTCTTGTAGGAAACGAACCAAGTACCAGCTTTGAGAGGGGGATCCATGATCTCGACATCGGTGTGAAGAACGCCGATCAGGAGACTGTCGTTGATGTCGTTCTCACCTTTTGAAAACTTGTTCGCCCATTTTTCGCTGCTTAGGCTTTTCATTTCTCGGTTGACGATGAGGATCATTGAGCCCTTGCCAGGCACTTTGTACTCTTCATTCCATTCAAATTTCTCAGCGATGGCGTAGTAGCCCTTGCGCGTGTCCAAGTGGGGGAAGAACCATTTTTTCTTGGCTTCGGGCTTGGTGAGTTTGAATTCTTGGAGTCTGACATCGAGGCGGCCGTTGCGCATGATGTGCTTGAGCTGATCCTTGCCAGCGACTCCTGAGCGTGCACGACGGAAGCCAACGAACTTCTTGCGGCGTGCGCGATGATCCACCGAGGAACGAAAGACTGACGAAACGATGACGTCACGGTTATCACAATGACCACCGCGAATGACGATTTCGTTCGCGTTAAATTTGTTTGGCGCTGAGACAATCCCTTCTTTTGTTTTCATCTCACCCTTGTAGCCAGGATAAGCAATAAAAGGAGAAGAGGTGAATTCTGCAACCGAACCAGCCATGTCGTAGAGCCCCAGAGGGTTGCGACCCTCTTGCATGGTTCCGACATCTACGACACCAGGGATGTAGTTGTCATCAGGCATGTGCTCGCTTTTCTTTTTGCGGACGTCAGATTCAATCGTTGAACCATCGAGGCAAGTTTCCTTGCAGTAATCGTTGCCCCAGGGCCAAAACCGATGGTCGAAACCGTTCTTGCCGGAACGGGCGGCGAGCTCCCATTCGAATTCTGTGGGCAGACGAGTCTGGGTCCACAAGCAATAGGCGACAGCATCGTCGTAACTCACCCATGTGACCGGGAGGTACTTCATCTCATCCGGAACAACACCGTTGGGCCAGACGTCTTTCCAAATGGCTTTTTGTCTCTTCTTGCCATTTTCGTCCACGCCTGGAATATCTTCGTAGGCGTGGAAGTACTTAGGCATTGCGTGGCCCGTCTGATGGCAAAAGTACCAATAGGCCAAATGGGTGACCTCGAATTGATCAATCATGAACTCGTCGATTGAAATCAGACGGGGAGGGGTGGCCCACATAATGAGGAAATTACGTTTTGCAGAATCACCAAGGTCGTGGGAAATCTTGATGAGCTTCTCGAAACTTGTTCCCAGTTTGACGTTCGTCGCTTTAGGCACTGGAACCATGCCCGCAGGAATTCTGGCGCTCACCGTCGCTGCCTGTTGGCGGCGAATTGTATCGAGCTGAATACCGAACGACTTGTAGTTCTGTTTCATTCGGACTAGTTTTTTCCAGTCCCTGGTTTGCTTCTTGAGGATGGTCTCGAATGCGAGGTCGTAGTCCTTGCCCAACGCCTGATCAAAACCCTCTTTGAGGCCACGGCCGATACGCTTACCGTCTGTTGGGGCCTTACTTTTTTGTTTTTCTTCAATGACTGCGGCAAAGAGGTCCAAGAGCTGGATTTTCGAACTGACGAAGATCTCGTTGCCAAATGCTTTGACGAGCACATCCTTGTTGGCGGCGAGAACGTCGTCGGCTGAATCAGCCTTGGGATTGGCATTGAACCAAGCCGCAATGTCTGCACCGACGGCTTTTTGGGTCTCGAAATCGAAGGCTCTATCGTGCTTTTTCTTGAGGCGCTTTTTCTTTGCTGCTAGTTTCTTTTCTAGGTCGGCAATTTTCGTTTTTGCCCTAGCCTGGTCTTTTTCAAGTTGGCGATAGCGTTTGCGCAATTGTTCGATGTCGTCTTGTTGTCCCGCAAAAACAGGAGCAGCCACAAAGGCGCAGACAAAAACGAAGAGGGTGGCACGCAGAGCCGTGTGTAGGCGTCGATTCATATTTCTCTAGGAGCCACGGCACTCACGTGGCTGTTTTCTTTCTCTAACCTTTGAACGAATTTCCAACCCGAGTTGGAAAAGCAAAATGTCAAACCATCCGTTTTTGCCGTCGTGAGGACGAACCTCAACCAAACGGCGTACACAATTGATCGCTCTGCGATCGCGACGTCGTAGCTTCAAAAAAGCT
>JAJRYU010000171.1 GCA_024275615.1 Planctomycetota bacterium | reverse complement strand
CTGCCGAAAGACGCCGAAACGATTGAGAGTATGGCTCGGTCGCAGGGACTTAATCCGGCTGATCTGATTCGCAACTGGATAAGAGAAAAAGTGCAAGCGTCATCGTAGCGCCATTTGCCGGGTAACAAGGCGTTGAACTCGAGCGGCTACTTCTCCGGCAAATCTGGCTTGAATCGTGGGAGTGGTTTTCGGTGGTTCGAGGCCTTTCTGATGGTCCACCAGGCGGCTTATCTCAAGCGTAGCCGCTATTCAGGCCATCAATGAACGATCCCATTGCAACGTTCATTTTCTTCTTTGCCGTAGTTGCCCCTGTCGGAACCGTTCCGGTGTTCATTGCGTAATCATCAGCCGATATGAAGAGCCGACCGAGAGATAAATCGATACTAGCAGCTGTCAATCGGTCGACGAATGACGGAAACGGCCCTTAAGACCGGTTGATCCATGCAAGGAGCAATCCAAATGACCAACGATCGATCTTTGGTCCGGCAACGCGTCTGGCCTGGTTGCTTCATCGGACTTGTCTGCGCTGGACTCATCATGCCCTCGATGACAGCAGGCGCGCGTGGTGAAGGGCCTTTCCATGTCGAGACGCTGGAACTGCGTGACCTGAAAGACTCGAAAAGAGACGGCCGGCTGGTTCCTCTTAAGGTCCATTATCCTCGGAAGGCGGGGCGGTATCCGCTGGTGATCTTCTCGCACGGCGGCATGGGTACCTGGGATTCGCACCTCTACGAGGCGATCGTGCCCGATAAAGTGATCAAGCTGTTCAACGGCAAGGACCTGAGCGGATGGGCGACTTGGCTGGTCGATACCAAACGGAACGATCCTCGGGGTGTCTATTCGGTCCAGGACGGCGCGATCCGCATCTCGGGTGACGGCTTCGGGTACTTGAGTACGGTGCAAGCCTACAAGGACTACCGCCTGGTGGTTGAGGTCAAATGGGGAGAGCGGAACTTCCGCAAGATTGAACTGCATCCGCTGGAGAACGAGACATGATGTGAGCTTCAGTTAAGGCGGTTCGATATCTCATCTTCAAACGACTTCAAGTCAACACGGAAAGATACAAACATTTTCGTCAACAGTGCAACTCCCAAAAGCGAAAGAGAGATACACGCGACGCACTCGTTCCTTGGCAAGAAGAAGCTGAAGAAGACAACAACACCGAATACCAGGTAGAGTAGCGAAAACCAGATGTAAAAGAACAATCGCAAACCTGTCAGGCCTGCTCGTTTGTAGATCCATGTCTTCTCTAGATAACTCATGACCAGGATCTTCCTCTTTTCTCGACAAAAAAAACGCCCCAACGAATTGAGGAGTCAACGAATCATAAATCATTCGCTGATGCCTTAATTCGTCGGGAGCACTTCCGATCGCTGAGTGGAGCGTGTGAAAGAAATGACACTGTTAACCCCTCGAACGTCGTTCGTAAGAGGCTTGTACCAGGAATGTTTTCGCGACATTTCTTGCGGAGCCTTGACGCCTGATGATATGTTTTCATAATGTCAATGGTTATTTGTTGTTTGTCATTAGCTGCCGGTCATTTTGATCGATGACAAACAACAATTGAAATAGGAAATCGCATGGTAGATGGATGGTTGTTTTTGAGTTTGATTTTCGTCCTGGTGTTCACTACGTCCGGATTCGTTCAGAGCACGATGGGGTTCGGATATGCGATGGTCGCACTTGCGGTGCTGCCCTACTTCTTGGACATTCGGCTGGCGAACCTGATTGTCTCGTTGAGCATGCTGATTCCGATGTCCTACACAATCCTCGCTTATCGAAGACATATTGAGCCACTCACGTTAGTGGGCAGCCTAGCGGGGGCGGCCGTCGGCCTTCCGGCGGGCCTGATTGCTTTCGCGTTCGTGGATCCTGATTGGCTTGTACGCG
>JAJRYU010000170.1 GCA_024275615.1 Planctomycetota bacterium | reverse complement strand
TTTGGCAGAAAAAGAAAAACTTCAGGTATACTTGTTCGAAACCAGAGATTCTTTTGACAAGAAGATTCGTGCCGACGAAGCCATCCCGCCGGGGAATTCCGCCGGAGGTTACTATTGGCCGCCGAAGAAGACGGTCTACCAATATCGACAACCGACGATCTACTACACGCGGCAACTCTTGCTTCACGAGTGCATCCACCAGTTTCATTTCCTGTCAAGTACCAAGAACAAGTCTCCACAAGATGACTGGTTCGTCGAAGGCTTGGCCGAGTATCTCTCGCGGCATTTTTGGGATGGCAAAACACTCAGACTTGGCATTGTCCCAACAATCACTCTCAAGGACTATGCGGCGAAGGCGTTGAGAACCATGAGTAGACCAGGGTACGACTTCGGTGCGCTTATCTCCTCAAAAAAGACATCAACGCGAGCCGAAAAATGGGCACTTTTGCATTGGCTATGTCGCCCGGACCCAAAGGCGAACAAGAAATGGAAGATCATCGCACGAGCTCTCAACGAAGGTAGACCGGCGACAAAAATGTCTCGCAAGATCGCCGGGAAGTCGAATGAGAATCTGGCATCACTTCTTCAGTGGCTCCGCGAGCATCAAGAACCGATGCTCCAAGTCTTCAACCAATGGGAAGGTATCTCTCCTCATTCAATTAAGGGCACAGCAAGTGTCGTATCACTGTGCCGCACAAAAAAGACGTGTAATCGTTTTGCGGCCATCCTGACTGTCCCGGCGAATCCAAGAAAATGGGCCGGTGGTCTACTTTTGCATTGGTCAGACAACAACCATTACACCCTGCTCCTCCTTCGCGGCAAGAACTGGCGCATTAAGCGCTATGAAGGCCGCAGGTGGCATGGCATTGCCCACGGCGATATACCGACACCTCTTGTCAACGGCAGCCACGCACTGGAAGCGCACCGACTCGGAAAGGCCACCATAGTACGAATCAACAAGAAGGAAATAGCCACGATTGCATTGCCCCCTTCCTCGATGGGACTGAGTTTGGACAACTGCACGCTTACTTTTCGCGACGTACGATGGCAATAGCCACTGCGATTCACCGTCTTGAACCTGAGCCCCCACAATGCCCTTCTGAAGGAATCCACCAAGAATAACTCTTCTCTCGCCCATCCTCTTCAGGCCTATCGCGATAGGCATTCAATGGCGAGAATCGTCCCGTACAACTTGAATACGACCATCGCCACCAATCCTTCGGGCGGATTCGGACTCCATTTTTGAGCGATTTCTGTGAAGATACTGTTGATGGAACCCAAAAGGTCACGAATTGCATTATGATCCGGGTTCGAAGGAGTTTTGGGAATTGAACAACAGCAGCGACGACACTTTTCCGCGACCACAGGAAAACGAGGAGCACCTCGATTCGACTGCGATTTCTGGTCATCCAGACTTGGAGACCATCATCGTCGAAGTCGAGACGATTCTGGACCAACAGAACCCTCCGAGCACAGAAATAAGTCCGAAAAAGGACCACCGCGCCGTTCTTGAAGAACTCGGCCGACGTATCCATGTACGCAGAAGTAGCGTCCCAACGCCACCGTCGAACCTGGGCCCATTCAAGATTATCAAGCATATGGGGTCTGGCGGCATGGGGGCTGTCTTTGAAAGTGTGCACACAAAAACCGGCGCGAAAGCCGCCGTCAAGATCGTCCCATCCGCCCAGAAACAATTCGTCAAGGCACTCAAGACAGAAGTGGCTGGTCTCGCGCGTATCAACGCACCCAATATTATCCGAGTCCTTGACACCGGTGAAGAAAAGGGATTCGCCTGGGTGGCATTGGAATGGTTGGACGGTGTCGATCTTGCGACCCTCGCCCGCAATATTGTCGCCGTTGAAGACAACAGCTTCCACTACTCTTTCGAAACGGACGACAAGCTCAAGCTCGAAACAGACGCGGCACCCAGTCGTCGCACTTCTCAAGTGATTCGAGGCGTACCGATCAAAACGACGATTCGCTGGTTCCGCGACCTATCCCGCGCCTTGCATGCCATGCATGAATCAGGGCTTGTTCACCGCGACGTCAATCCCCGAAATATCGTTATTGCCACTTCCAACGTCCCCTATCTCATTGACTTCGGTTTGGCTGTTGACGCTGATAGCGTCGATGACGTGAGAGGCCACCTCGCTGGGACTATCCCCTATATGAGTCCAGAACAAGCAAGGCTCGGTTGGAATGGCCTCACAAAAGCAAGTGACATCTATAGCCTGGCTATCTCATTTCACGAATTCCTAACCGGCGTTCGTGTCGTTCGCGGCAATTCATTCGCTTCTCTTGATGAAGTCGCTTTTGAGGAAGTCCCACTCCTGACCGACACGGACAGTTCGTTGCCCAAGAGTCTAAATCCAATCTTCCGCCATGCGACCAGCAAGAATTCCCGACAACGCTATCGGTCCGCAGCGGATTTGGCGAAAGACCTTGGCCGATGGCTTGAAGGGCAAGTTCCGATCCATGCGCCAATGACACGCATAGAAAAGTTGCGAGGTGTGTGCAAGTTACATCGTTCCAAACTTTATGCCTTGGGTTTCTTGGTGATCGTTGCCGCAGTGTGGATCGGTGCATCGTATTCCCTGTCCGGAAATGAAGCAGAAAGACAGGCCAAAGCGATTCAGACAAAGTTGAAGGAGTCTCGGCGCGCCGCTGCCGAAGGCCAAGACCTTTTGGCCTTTGAGAGAATCCTCGATGCCATGGCCCTCGGCGCTCGGCACGATGATCTGACTGAAGTCGACTTCAAACTAATCGAAAAGGAATCAGAAGAGCAAACAGACTTCTTCTTCGGCATTCTGACATTCCCGATCAAGAGCAAGAATGTAGTGACAACGCGAAAACGATACATCGGCTTCGCCCACCGTCTGCTGGGATTGGGCTTTGATGAACAAAGCCTGCATATCCGTATCATTCTCGACCATCTCATCAACCGTGACTTCAAGCAAGCTCGCCAGGCTTTTGAGACAGCAAGACTTGCCGGAGGCCAAAGGCGAACGGATCTTCGCCGCCTTCTCGTACTTGAAGCCGTCATTGACTACGCTGGCAAGAACCCCCGCCTGGGCGAAGAGAAGTGGGGAGCGCTTCGTGGCCCTGCAGGCTACCGCGACGAAGAAGAAGAAATCGCGCTCTATACTTGGGGCAAGTACATTACCTTTCGGGAATCGTTCAAAGGCGGCGCCAAGATCCCTCGAGACGCCCCTGAGCTTTTGAAGATGGTGGCCGATTTGGCACCTTTCGCGAAAAAAGATGTCGCTAAGGATCTCACACGACAACTGCATCTGTCAATCCTCCTCGACCTGAGACGGCTACGAGAATTCACGGTTTCATACCTCAAATTCGATGCCAGGTCTTTGAGCGGCAACGAAGCTCTCGACGGAGCCATCGACGTCAACAGACGAGCCTTGAACGCCCTCAAGGAGTTCGTTCAATCCATGGAATTAAGCGCCGCCAGTAGCAAGATCATTGACGGGCCAGCTCTTGGGGTTCTCGACGATTTTGTCCGTTTGGTGGAGCTTCAAGCGGCGATCAAAGTTCATGCAGACCGCGCAACACGTTATGGCAAGAGCCTCATTGTTGATGACGCAGGCATCTATGATTGGTTCGCTGATCGGCTGATGTTCGTTACCGCCAGAAACGAACCCTGGCGAGAACTTCTTCAGTGGTTCTTGACCCTGTCGAATGCCGTGGGACGAAGGCCCCCGTGCACGAATAACGTCATCGAGTCATTGACTCGGATTTCCAACAACACAGTTATCGAAGCTGACACCCTCAAAGAAAGACGATTGGCAGATCGAAGCGAGGAACGCAACCCCTTCGCACTTGCGGACAAGATTGAACGACTCCGCCCGCCTTGGAATGACAAGTTCTTGGAAGCGAATCGTGAAAAGACATCGAGAAA
>JAJRYU010000012.1 GCA_024275615.1 Planctomycetota bacterium | reverse complement strand
CGTTCGAGCCGTGGCGACAGTCCTCTTCGCGCAATCGTGTGGCTTCATCGCGGTTTTTGCCCTTTACACCCAGGCCCCCGGCTGTCGATCGAGCTTCTGGGCCCTGTGCGGGGCGCTTTTCCTAGCAGTCTTGACAACCTCGACGATGGGGGTGTGGGCGCTGGGAGCGGCTCTTGATGGGCCATCATGGTGGTTGCTGGCTCGCTGGCAGGGGCTCCAGGCCCTGCCCTTATTTGCCCTGGTCGTCTCAAAGCGTCTCTGGACCCAGACCAGAACCGCTGGTCTTGAAGTCCTCATTGGCGGCACCATCTTGCTCATGCTGCCGTTTCTCTTGGACAAAGGGCTCACTTCAGGGTGGGGGGCCCAATACAACCGCGATCTGTTGGACTTTTCCCTCGGCTTGTCAGCCTGGCCTCAGGCTTGCCATGAGTTCCTGAATCAGGACATTTTCAAGGCGGAAGCCATGTATCGGGCGTTTCGCGTCGGGGAACGTATCTATAGCTACCCGACCGTGGCCGAAGCCGCTCAAATACAAGGGGCCTTGGCGGCCCTCATCCTTGGATTCGGTATAGTGGGGGCCGTATTTCGTCGTCTCTTGAGCCGCCTCTGGACAGGTCAGGCCGGATTTGCTGAGATTGGAAAATGAGTAAACAACGTGTATTCCTGAGTTTCGAACGGGCGGCCAAGGATGAGCCAATCTTGAGCTCACTGACGGGCCGTTTCGGCCTCGTTTTCAGCATTTTTGGCGCAACTGTGAACGATGAGAAGCAGTTTGTGGCCCTCGAATTGGATGGTGAGGCCACAAAAATCGAAGAAGCTCTACAATTTCTTCGGGATTCCGGAGTCGATGTTGACGTCCGCGAGGACTGAGCTATGAAGCCTCATAGACAGGTTTGACTCCTTCCTTCTTCTTTTGCCAAATTCTGTGCAATTGTTCTATTCAAGTGCCCCATAACGGACAAAATGAAGCCCCTGTGGGGGATTTGAGCAGTACATTGTTCCTATCATCTTCGCCTGCGATCGCTTTGTTGATGCGCACTTAAGTTATTGAAAAATAAGTGCTTACGAAATATATCGGCATATCAGGTCAGGCAGGAATCCATCCACCGGTGAAGGAAATGCCCCACAACGGTGAATTCTTTGTCTTCTCCGATTGAATCTCAGGCGATGCCATCGCTATAAGCCGTGATCGCAGCCTTTTGCCGGGGCGCTGTCGAGTCTCGCCAACCCTTCATTGAGGGGTTGCCGAAATTCGCCAGTTCTTTGTCATAAAGGATTTGGGGCCATTCTTTGTTGCTTGGCCACGGTCATTATGTATTCTGACCGCGATGGGAACCACAGAAGGGTTTATGCGTGGTTCCTTCATAATTACTTTGAGGAGGTAATTCTCAGATGAGAAAGTGGAACGTTGTGGCAGCGTTGCTTGCAATCGGATTCATCATGAGTCCAATCGCCAACGCTCAGCAAGACGACAACCTACGTAACGAAGTCAATCAGCTTAAGAATGACTTGCGCCGCGTAATGTCGCAAAATCAGCAGATTCTCTCGGAAAATGCCGAGCTGCGTAACCGCGTCGATGGTGTTGAGGACAACACTCTTGAAGAGCGCATCAATGCACTCGCCGAGAGCCTCGACTACGCCGCAGGCACCACTGTCAACAGTGTTGCCAATCCGATCACCATCACTGGTGAATTCCGTATCCGTAGTGGTTGGGCAATTGACCGCGACTTCGGAACTAACTTTGCGAACTCAGAAGACGAAGACGACAACGGCTCCTTCCAGGATGTCCGTTTCCGTGTTGCTTTCGATTTTGACTTCTCAAAGGACGTGACAACGCATTTCTCGATGCAGGCCAATGGCCTCTTCAACAATGCTGACACGCCTTCGAGCAATAGCAGCCTTTCGCAGATTGATCTCTACGAAGGTTGGATTTTGGTTCGCAATATCTTTGGTCGCAAAGAGTTTTCGAATAAGTCGGGTCGCCAAGAGATTGTTCTCGGTAACGAGTTCATCTTCGGTAACAACGACTTCTTCAGTGGCGAAACTCATGACGCCAGCACCTGGCTGTGGTCAAGTGACAACTTTGACCTGCACTTCATCTTCGCCAAGATGGCCATCACCGAAAACCTCAACACACGGGATCATCCATATCCCAACGTTGGCAGTTTCCGTGGCTTCGACGACGACGAATTGTATGCCCTCTACTTCACCTTGAAGACCATCAAGAACCACGTTCTTGACCTGTTCTGGGTGTACATGAATGGCAACAACGGTGGCAGTGTTGGTACTTTGGGCAACGGCCTGAACGCTCCAGCAAACGGCGACTCTGTCAAGGGTTTGACCAACACCAACGAGTTCTACTACCACACAGTTGGTCTCCGCTTGGGCGGTACTTTCGACGTGGCAGCAGGCTTGGACTACAACATCAACTTTGTTTACCAGTTCGGCAACGTCAATGTTGCTGGTGGCAACAACTTCGATGTCAACGCGTTCGCAGTTGAAGCTGAGGTCGGAATCACATTCAACGCCAACAATAACTTCCGTGTCTTCACTCGCTTCCTCTTCGCCGAGGGTGCTGATGGTGACGATCTCGGTTACATCAACTTGTTCCCAGAGCGTCATGCTCAAGCTTCTGACGATCACACGGCATACCGTGCTCGTTACGGCATCATGGACATCATCCCTATGGATAACGTCCTGACCGTTCAGCTTGGCCTTACCTTCGACCCAGCTACAGACTGGACCGTTGGTTTGACCGGCCTTTGGGCTACCACCGACGAAGACATCAATGGTGCAGGCGACGACGACATCGGTTTCGAAATCGATCTCTTCGCCGAGTACCGTTACAGCAATGAAACTACTTTCAGTGTTGGCGTCGGTTTCTTCTTCGCTGACGAAAGCGCACCTTACAAGGGTGGCGGCTACGCTGGCAACAACGACGATGTTGCTGTTCTGTTCTACTTGCAGAGCCGCGTCGTCTTCTAAGTCTTAATTTAGACTTTGATGAAAATAAGAGGCTGTCCGTTTACGGGCGGCCTCTTTTTTTGGTCGATAGAAGATAGTTGTTTGGCTTCGATCATTCGGTATTCTGGCCGATAGGGATCCACGGAAGGCTAAGGTGCGATTCCTGAACGCATACCTATGAGGAGGTTGTTCTCGAATGAGAAAGTGGAATTTTCTAGTCGCGCTTGTTGCTTGTGGCTTCATCTTGAGCCCTCTTGCTGTCTCTCAGCAGGACCAAGACTTACGCAAAGATCTCAAACAGCTCAGGCAAGACATGAATCGGGTCATGGCTGCCAATCAAGAGGTGCTGTCCCAGAATGCTGATTTGCGGGGCCGCTTAGGCACCCAGAAGTGCAGTGCCCTCGAAAAGCAGATCAACGCACTGGCGGACAGTCTTGAATATGCTGCGGGCACTACGGTCAACAGTGTCGCGAATCCCATTACCATTTCTGGCGAATTTAGAATTCGCAGTGGTTGGGCTATCGATCGTGACTTTGGAGCAAGTTTTCCAAATTCGGAAAATGAAGATGATAACGGTTCTTTTGATGACGTCCGTTTTCGTGTTGCCTTCGATTTCGACTTCTCAAAGGATGTGACGACGCATTTTTCGATGCAGGCCAACGGTCTCTTCAACAATGCAGACACCCCTTCAAGCAACGGCAATCTTTCACAGGTTGATCTGTACGAGGGTTGGATCTTGGTGCGCAACATCTTTGGGCGCGAAGAGCTTTCGAATAAATCCGGCCGTCAAGAGATCGTTCTCGGTAACGAATTCATCTTTGGCAATAACGATTTCTTCAGCGGCGAGACTCATGATGCCAGCACTTGGTTGTGGGCAACCGATAGTTTTGACCTGCATTTCATCTTTGCCAAACTCGCGATCACTGAAAACCTCAATACTCGGGACTATCCCTACGCGAATGTAGGTAGCTTCCGCGGTTTCGACGATGACGAAATGTATGCTCTGTACTTCACCCTAAAGACAATCAAGAATCACGTTCTTGACTTGTTTTGGGTGTACATGAATGGCAACAACGGTGGGAGTATTGGCACTTTGGGCAACGGCCTCAGCGAGCCATCAAATGGCGATGCTGTGAAGGGGTTCGCTGCCAACGAATTTTACTACCACACCGTTGGTTTTCGGATTGGTGGCGTCTTCGATGTTGCCGCTGGTCTCGATTACAACGTCAACCTCGCCTATCAATATGGCGAGCTGAAACGGACGGGTGGCACCAGCGATGTTGATGTCGATGCTCTGACCTTTGAAGTAGAAGTCGGCTTGACCTTCAACGCCAACAATAACTTTCGTATCTACGGCCGTTTTCTTTATGCCGAAGGTGGCGAAACCAATCGTTTCGGCACTGTGACGGACTCTGGATTCATCCCCTTGTTCCCCGAGCGCCATGCTCAAGGAAATAGCGATGATCACACGGCCTATCGTGCTCGTTACGGCATCATGAATATCATTCCGATGGATAATGTCATTACTATCCAACTCGGTCTCACGTTTGATCCGGCTTCGGATTGGACTGTTGGCTTGACTGGTTTGTGGGCTCGTCATGATGAAGACGTATCAGACGGAGTGAACAACAACTTGAGTGACATCGGCTTCGAGATCGATCTCTTTGCCGAGTACCGCTACAGCACCGAGGCGACTTTCAGCGCGGGTATCGGTTTCTTCTTCGCGGACGAAGGGGCACCCTACAAGGGTGGCAGCTACGCCGGCGGCAATGACGATGTTGCTGTCTTGTTCTACGTGCAGAGCCGCGTCACTTTCTAAGAAAGACCAAAATCGCAAGATCACAAAGAAGCCGCCCAAAAAGGCGGCTTCTTTCTTTGGTGTGCAGCCCGCCTTATTCGTGAGATTGTGGTCAATTGCGGTCAAGAAATCACATTCTCGTTTTGAATCGAACCACATGGCTAATTCTTCGACTTGTTAATAATCCCCGATGAATGTTCCATGGTAGCAGAGTGCTTGACATCGAGGAACGAGCTGCGAGCGGTGAGAGAGCACGAGGTCAGGTGCCATGTTGCCGCCTTTGGCCGCAATATCGTGAACAGTGCGCTGTCGGGCAATAAGACAATTCAATTGCGCTAGACGAGGATTCCTGGTCCACTGGTATTCGTGAAACCCTGGGGAGGGACCTTGATGCACGTGAGAACGATTTTTGTCCTGTGGATGGCTTGCTTGACCAACCTATTGGGTGCCCAAGACCAAGGGAGTATTCAGGGCGAGGTCGAACAGATTCGATTGGAACTTGCCAACGTCTTGAACAAGTCTGACGAACTCTTGCGCGAGCAACAGGATCTCCGCTTGCGGTTGAACGCGCGCTCTGCAGAAACTGAGATTGAAACCGAGATCAATGCTCTTGCAGACATGCTAGCAGACGCGCCCATGACCGTCGTTGACAGCATTTCCACTGACATCCGTGTTTTCGGCCAATTCCGTGTGCGCTGGGGAGCGTCGTGGAATCGGGATTTTGGCAATGTTGATGGTGGAGTTGCTGGTATCCCAGCTCTTGATGCTCAAGCTGTCGGCGGCGGTTTGCCGTTGGAACTTGAAGACGATGACGGGACTTTCTTGGAATCCCGTTTTCTCATCGGCTTCGATTTTCAGTTTTCCAAGGACGTGTCTACACACTTCGTGGTGACCTCTTATGGGCTCTTTGAAAACGGTGAAACTCCGGGTTCTTCCGCCGCGATCGGCGCTGGTGGGGGGGGCTCAGGCAACAATTCATCGAGAGCTGCTTCATTTGCCAACAACGCTCATTTACTTGATCACATTGAGCTCTATGAGGGTTGGATTCGAATTGACCGTGTTTTTGGAGTTGACGACCTGAGCTTGACAAACGGGCGTCAAGAGATTGTCCTCGGCAATGAATTTCAATTTGGCAACAACGAGTTCTTTAGCGGCGAGACGTTTGATGCGGCCCGGCTGAATTGGTCAAGAGAGACGTTTTCCCTTGATTTGATTTGGGCAAAAATGGCTGTCGGGGAGCGTCTCAACACCCGAGACCATCCCTATCCTTCGGTTGGCAGTCGTGGTGGTTTCGATGACGACGAACTCTATTCCATCTACTTTTCCTACAAGGGTCTGACTGGCCATGTCTTTGATCTCTATTGGATCTACTTCAATGGTGACAGGGCTCGTACTGTTGGCACTTTGGGGAATTCGCTCGGTTCAAGTTCGATTGGCGACAACTTGAAGGAAGTTGGGTTTGCCCAGGCGTTCTTTCACACCTTTGGACTGCGGGCTTCTGGCGAATTCGGGATCGTAGACGGTTTGGATTACAATGTTGAGGTCGCTTATCAAACTGGAAACCTGAAGGACTTCGCGCAAACGGATGTGGCAGGATTGGCGATTGAAGCTGAGCTGGGGCTGACGGTTGCCGCCGAGAGTCGTTCGCGTTTTCATGTTCGTTTTCTTTTTGCCGAAGGCGGAGAGAATGGGAAGTCAGGGTACATTCCTCTCTTTTCCGAACGCCAAGCCTATGACGACGGCGGCAAAGGAGGCTATCGGGCACGCTATGGGCTTCTCAACATCGTGCCCATGGACAACGTTATTTCTGTTCAGGGCGGTTTCGTCTTCGATCCGGCACCAGATTGGTCTGTCGGGCTCGGCGTGCTTTGGGCCACCCATGAAGCCGATTCCGCGCCGATCAGAAGTGGCGACGATGACATCGGATTGGAGATTGATGTTTTTGCTGAGTACCGCCACAGTGATGAATTTACTCTGGGGCTTGGACTAGGAGTTTTCTTGCCTGACGATGGAGCGCCCTTCAAGAACGGCGGTTTTGTTAACCAAGGCGGGAAGAAAGATCCGGCATTCCTTATCTACCTTGATGCGCGTGTTGTCTTTTAACTTGATGCGCGTGGTCTGGAGAAATCAGACTAAGACTACTGAGCCAGGGATGCACATTCTGAAGTGAGCAGCCGTTCCTGAAAAAACAGCACCGTGATGAGCCAAGTCGCGAGCGTGATGTGGATCACCTGAGACAGCGGTGGTAAGTCGACATAGGCCAAGACCAAACCAGCGATGCACTGAAGAATGACAAAAATGGTCGCCAAGCACGACGAACGCCTGAGGCTGCGGTCGCGACACCCAGATTTGAGCAACTTCCATGCGACGTAGAAAACGAGGGCGCCGATGACTAAGGCCGCATCTCGATGGATGAAATCGATCGGTCCGATCTCGCCCAACCACTGGCCGCGAGCCAAGCCGTCGGATTCAATAGCGACAATCTCGATGCTTCCACGGACGATGGCACCAATGAGAATTTGAACGATCGAAATGGCGATTGAGCTCCTGGCAAGGAAGAGAAGTCTCTCCGGCTTCGCTGGAGGGGTGTCAAACCCCCTTGCTGGGCTATGGGCCGAGCGCATCAACAGGTAGGCGCGAACCAGCAAACCCAAGATGACCACGGCAATGAGAAAGTGGACTGTGACCAGTCTGGGATCCAAGTGGTATTTGACAACCATACCTCCTTGGAATGCCTGAACGGGAATGAGCAAGGCTGCGATAGTGATGGAGAAGAGGACGGGTTTGTTTTTGCGGCTCACCCGCCATGACAGAATCATCGTGTACAGCATGATGAAACCCACAGCGACGCCAATGAGTCGATTGCTGTATTCTGTCCAGGTTTTGGCGATGTTGACTTCTTCACCGTGCGCCAGGTAGCTCGGATCAATGTCCGCTGCTTCAGTCGGTGGAATCCACTGGCCGAAGCAGTGAGGCCAGTCCGGGCAACCGAGCCCAGAGCCTGTTGCGCGCACAACGGCACCAGCGGTGATGACCAGGAGCACAAAAATGACAGAAATCCGAGTCCAGGTTTGCAGCTTGTCCATGCCACAGTATGTGACGCCACTGTGGGCCCTTCAACTCTCGGCCAAAGACCAAATTGTCGCGTTTTTCGCCGTTGGTCCAGGGCGCAAGTGCCGGAGATAAGCTCCAACGTGTTGGCATGTTTTGACTTCGGGAACTACTTGATACCGAGGGAACATCGATTCTAAGAATTGCGTTGTGGCAGTGCTTGGCATCCTTTACGCTCCATATCTAAGCACGGGAGAAAAGGAAAGAAGATGAACGAAAAGGCTGCGTGGCGTTACATGAGCGGTGTCCTATTTGTGTCTTATTTGTGTCGCCCAACACGACCATGGCCCAAACACGTTCACGTGCAGAATTTGATCGTTATGTGATCAACAGACCTCGCTCAACCCCTCCTCTTCATTATTGGGCAGGGATCGATGACACGGAAAGCGGAATTGTTGTCTTGGTGCCAACGTCACCTGCCGCCAATGGCTACGGTGTCATCATCATGGATAGCGGTGGCTTCGGTTCGAGGAAGCAATCCTACTGGGACGAAGACCATGTCAATCGGTGCCAGGCATTTCTGCGTCGCGGTTATACAGTGTTCATTGTGCCCCACCCTCCTTCGAGTATTCCTTTTGTAGGCAGCAAGCTGACGCAACCCGGTTACGTTACGGCGGAAATTCGTGAATTTGTTGAGCGATCGGTGATCGAAATCAAGAAATTCAATTTACCGCCCCCACCCGGTTTTTCGTCATCGATAAGGTATCCGATTTTTGCCCCTTGGGACGCACAATCCCATGGTGTCGTTGGCGGCAGCTCGGGACGTTTCTTGGCTCTCGACATTGCGCTTAAAAATCGCGCCCAAAGGAAGCTGGCAACCATTGATGTTGGTGGCGTGGAGATTTTCGTCGACAGCGGAGTCGGTGCCGCTGCCGTGAGTAGTCCTGGCGTTGACACCTACAATTGGCGTTTTCCTGGTGACGACAGCTACATGCGTCGCAATG
>JAJRYU010000169.1 GCA_024275615.1 Planctomycetota bacterium | reverse complement strand
CCCTCTTATTGGCCTTCCACAACAGGAAGGCGAGAATGACGCCCGCAAGCCACATATTGACCGTGAACTTCGAGATTCCGAAAGGGCCAAGAGGTGCATCCATATTGTGGACAAAAATCCACTTAATGGGGTCGGTCACTTCGGATGATAGAAAGGCGAACATTCAGCCTTACCTGTCGTTTTGCTCATCCCCATTGAGAACGAGCTCCCAATTCTCAGTCACCTTCAGAAGCGCTCTTTGCACGCTGCTGTGGGCTCCTTGCCACTCCCGGCGCTGCCGGTTGTTGCCAAACGCGGCCCTTATTGGCTTCGTTTAGTAACTTCGTGGCTCCTTTTACCGCGATGAAGAGCTGAGCAAAACCCGTGAGAAAGAATACCGCCGCGAAGGGCACAAAAAATTCACTCAAACTGGCTATTTCGAACACGTTCACCAACAAGACCGTCAGTCCGATAAGGATTAACTTGATGAGCATGCCGGCACCAAAATAGCCGAGCATCCGCTCTGGCGCTTTCGTGAACCCCCGCATGACAACGAACCAACCCGCAGAACTCACCACAAATCCCGACACACCGGCGAACACCAAAACCTCAAGGCCTGGATGCTTCCCCAGAAGTCGGTAGCAGATAGAAACGGCAAAGGTGATGCCGAAGGCAAATGTGGCTGAAATCGCAAGAAAGGCCACTGTACCGACGACGGGTCGGTTGGGGTCTCCTTGGTTGTCTTGCAGCTCATTCACCTCCATCACCACTTTTAGTCTCTTTGTCTTTCTCAACAGACGACTCATAGGCCGCAGCAGAACGCAGAAGATGGGTCAAAGCCACACTCATACCGAGTAGAGCTCCGATGAGCATGAACCATGGTTCACTGCCCCACTTCTTGTCGATCCACCAACCAACCGCCGTCAGACAGCCCAATTCAGCCAGAAACGTGAACCCAGCACCCATAAATTGGGCCGCGAGAATAGCACGTCGTCGCGACCGGTCTTGGGGCACGTAACCTCTCCTTCGAAAGGATGAAGTGGCCAAAAGCTAATTTGTATCAAAAAAAGGCAGTTGCACGGCATCTGATCAAGACCCGGCAAGCGGCAGATCTTAACAGTCGTCCCCAGTGAGGCAAGATGCCGCGACAGATTGACGCACAAGTCATAAGTTGTTTGTTCTCAGAATAATAGAACCGGACCGGAGCGGTGCTCTCCGACGGCAGAGAGCGTATATTCACTCGGCCCATCCGGTGTTAGACTGACGCCAAGGAGAGTACTCATGAATCGAGCCATGTCGCTGTTGTGTGTCTTCGTTTTGGCAGCCCTCGCTGCTTGCGCAACAGAGCGCATCGACCCTGGGGTGGAAGAATCGCATTTTGCCACAGTCCGTAGCGAACAAAACCTCGCGCTCAGCTACCTAAAGCGTGCTCAATTCGCACGGGAGAAGCAAGTTGAGTACCTGGAGTTGGCTGAGATCCAAGAGAAAAGGTTGCGAGACCTCAGAGTTGAAGTCAGCAAGAGAAGAGCCGACAACAAGAAACTGGCCGAACAAGTCCGATTGCTTGCGGCCCAAAACGCCGCTTTAGAAAAGACCTTGAAGGATAAGAAAGTGGTGACCGACAAGATCGCCGCAGAAAAAGCGACGATCGCCAAACTCGAAAAGGAAGCCCGGAACTTGGAAGTCATCTCCAAGTTGAAACAGGAAATCCTCGACCTGAAAGTCAAGCAGGACGGCGCCGAAGAAAAAAAGAACACCCACCCGGAATCCTCTGAGGTTAAAACGCCGGAAGTTCAGAAAACCAAATAGGATCAGGCTCTCCATCCTGAGGCATTTCCCGTGGGTCTTTTGGTGACTCAGGTCCGCGTTATCATGGACCTTAACCTTGAACCAAATAATGGAGTCAATCATGACTATGGAAACCACCCTCCTCATCATCAAGCCCGATGGCGTTCAACGTGGACTCTGCGGCGAGATCATTTCACGCTTCGAAACCAAGGGACTGCAAATCGTCGGCATGAAGATGATGACGATCCCGGAAGAATTGGCCAATAGGCACTATGCCGCCCACAAAGAGCGCCCTTTCTTTGCTGGCTTGGTCCGCTTCATGACCAGCTCGCCTGTTGTTGTCTTCGCTCTCCGGGGTGTGGGTGCCATCGAGATTTGCCGCAAGATGATGGGAGCCACTTTTGGCAGCAAAGCAGATCCCGGGACCATCCGCGGCGACCTGGGTGTCAGCAACAGCTTCAATCTCATTCATGGCTCTGACTCACCCGAAGCAGCCGAGACAGAGTTGTCCTTGTTCTTTGCTGACGGCGAAGTTCAAACCTACGACCAAGGCAATCTGAATTGGATCTACGACGCATCAGAAGAACTCTGATCCTCTTCGACTCGTTGCCTCATGAACATGAGGGGCCCACAACTGAGCGCTTCACACCATCGGCGACGATGGCGTGATGCGCTCAAGCTCAAGGCCCCTCATGACAAGACTACAATGAATCTCAACTCCGGCGAGCTCGCTCTCATTTGTCGACTACTGGATCAGGCCCTGGTGGGCGGGGTCGTCCAGAAGATCCACCAACCCCAGCCATCGGTCTTTGTCATCGAATCCTACGGCGGCAACTCCGGTCGTGCCCGACTCCACATTGACCTGAGCCAAGGGGCTCCCCTTCTCTACTTGGCCGTCAGGAAACTCAAGAACCCCCAGGAACCTACGGCGTTTTGTGCCCTTCTGCGGAAACACCTAACATCAGGTCGCATCCGTTCCATCGACTCACGCCAAGGTGACCGCATCTGCTTTATCCAGTTTGAGAAGATGACTGAATCTGGAATTCAACAGCGGCGACTCGTGATCGAACTCATTCCCGGCTATCCAGTTCTCTTCCTCGCTGACAAGGACGATAAGATTCTTGCTGCGACTCATTCTGTACGGAATCAACACCGCAACTTGGGGCGTGGCGACACTTACTCGCTCCCTCCCTTGGAAGACCGTCCACCACAAGATTCCAGCATCTTCAAGGAATTCCCTGGTTGGACAGAAGAGGAACTCTTTGGTCGAATCGAAGAATCAACGGCCCCCAAGCGTCAACCTTATGACCGCTCGGCACTCGTTCGGGAAGTGACCCGCGCGTTGAAACGCCAGCGCAAGAAAATCGCCAAGATTGAAGTCGATCTTAGAAGACTCGAAGACCAAGAGTTGGGCGGTGACCAAGGTGAATTGCTTAAGTCAGCCTTGGCAGCAGTCCAACCAGGAATGACCGAGATCAAAGTAAGAGACTGGGGAAAAGAAGGTGAGGTTTGGCAGACAATCCCCTTGGACCCAAGCCTCTCTCCTCAAGACAACCTTGAACGCATGTTTCGCAAAGCCAAGAAAGCCAATCGAGGACAAGCCACAGCACGCCAGCGCCTCGAGGAACAAAGGGAAATCTTGAGAACTCTCAGCAAGTTTGAAGAACAACTTTTGGCCAAGGATGATGACCTTGAACAACTGGTCAGAAGAGCGAAGAAACTCGGCCTCAAGGTCGAAACAACCCAAGGCACACCTACCAAACCGAAAATCACCCAGCCACGGCGCCAACCCTACAAGACATTTTGGTCTCACGACGGCTTGGAAATCCGCGTCGGTCGCTCGAGCAGTGACAATGACGAAGTGACATTCAAACATTGCAAGGGCAATGAGTGGTGGTTCCACGCCGATGGTTACGCCGGCAGCCATGTCGTTGTAAAGT
>JAJRYU010000168.1 GCA_024275615.1 Planctomycetota bacterium | reverse complement strand
TTCTTGGCGACTTTGAGGAGCATGCTCATTGCACGATCTTCATTGCCAAACTCAATCGACGCACGCGCGTATGCCAGGCGGCCCGTCCATCCTTCAACACCGAACATGAGAAGGTCGAGGAGGCGATCTTGCGGCACCTCTCGCCAGTTCCAAGTGACCTCGCCCGTACCACCAAACTTGAGTTGAATCACTTCTTGATCGGCGGCGAATGGACGAGCGGAAAGTCGACCGATCTTGACGGTTTTGACTCTCTTGTCTTCTGCATTGACGCCAATGATGACACCGGTCTTCAGTTGAGCAAGGGCGCGAAACAAGTCTCGGCGCCACTGCCAACGTTCAGTCAGGCTCGAGTCATCGACAATGGCAAGTACTGAATCGTAACCTTGAGCTGCTTGTGCCCAATTGCGGTCGGCCGCAAGTTTTTCCGCCGCCGTGATCTTCTGAACCAAGACCGAACTGTTGGCAGCAAGTCCATTCTTTGGCAGGGTGACGGCACCAACGTTACTACCTACCGGCGGCTTGTTGTTAGCGACCGTCTTGGGCTTATTACGAGCAACTGCTTCCCGAAGTGCCAATAGATTCAAGGCGCTTCGCGCTTGGTTGGCGAAATTTGTTCCGCGTAGATTCTTTACCGCCAAGAAAAGAGTGGCCTTGGCGTCATCGAACTCGCCAGCGCTCACCTGAGTTTCGGTCGCGCTTTGAAATTCTAACCAGGCCGAACGAGCCATCCCCAAGAGAGACAACTTCGCTTTGCGCATGCGACGTTCTAATTTCACCAGGTTGTTGGCTCTGAGTTCAAAGACCAGCTCATCCAAACGTCCGAGAGTACTTGCCAACATTGCTGTAGTGCGACCGTGGCCAATCGCTTGACTGACAAGATCGATTTCTGCTTCGGCGTTGAGGCAAAGAGTCAGATAGCGACCGCGGTATTCGCGCTCCAAGCCGTCTTGCCAATTGGCCAATTCACTTTCGACAGAGGTCCCCCTGGCTGCCCGCACGAGACGGTCGGCTTGGGCCAAGAGGTCGCCCAAAAGGAGGCTTGATGCTTGCGCGCGCAGCTCAAGGAATTGCTGCGCAATCATCTTGTCTTCACTCTCGGCCCCGTTCTCTTTCGCCTTCGTCGGCACAGGAGAATCCAGCGATTTCGTGGCCGCGAGATCATGCTCGGTAGCGACTTCCTCCTCTAAGCCCTTTTTGTCTGTACCGGGGCTCTTGACCAAGATGACCAATAGGGCAACGACGACGACGCCGGCGGTGGCAAAAAGGGCAAGCCGATGACTTCGTTTGGTTCTCTCTATTCTCTCTGAAACCCCATGAGGGACGTGAGTGCCCGTGCCGCCCACGACCGGCTGAGCATTCCAAAAGACAAAGCGCACATCCCCCACGACTATTTCGTCGCCCTGTTTCAGGATCACTTGAGAAATCATCGCTCCGGAAACGTAAGTCCCGTTCGCCGACGCCAGATCAACGACGCGCCAGGAACCGCCTTTTTTCTCAAAACGACAATGCACCTTTGAGCAACGCCGATCCTTGAGGACCAAGTCACAGTCTTCGCTTCTTCCGACGACGAAGGCGTCATGGGTCAAGTTGTGTTGGTGAACACCTGCCGCGTCGTGAATTTCGAGGTATGCCATAGAGCCCTAACTCTGATTTTGCTTAAGCGGGGAACGACCCGGGCTTGCCCAAGTCGCTTGCGCAGCCACGAACAATGATTGAGCGCTCTTGGAGGCCTTGCCAAGACTGCGCAACTTGTGGACCAAACAGGGAAGTAATGGCCATTGACACTGGGATTCTCCCATACCCGGGCAACAAGTCCATGGTTCACTCTCCTAGCCAAACGTATTCACAAAAACTTGCGTCGAATTCGACAAGAGCTGTAAAGCGAGTTTGACATTGGGACCCGTCTCGCCGCAATCGAGCAACGATTTTGTCAGATGTGGCGGGGGTGAAACATAGTCACAAGTCGTCCCAGTGACTGCCAAGAACTTCGACCGCCGTCGACGGCCATGGCCGTCTCAAGCACGGAACTCCTCTTGTTTCCCGTTGAAAGCGACGACTTGAAGGGCAAAGACAGCAAGAAAACCACGAGAGAGTCGGGGCCTCCTGTCGGTAGTTTTGTCAATGAGTCAGGTAGAAACGGACCTGTAGAAAGGCATGGTAGCCGAGGAGAAGAGAATAGAAGGCACACAGAAAACCCAATGCTAAGTCGACATAAGCAAACTTTTTGTGCACCAAGAGGAAAGAAAGACAGATTCCCACCAGAAAGGATTTGGCGTATATAAACCAAGAATTGCCGAGATCCAAGAGTCCCTTGGCAATGGGATTGGCTTCTGCCCCACCCTTTTCGATGTAATTCAAAGTAAAAAACGCATCCAAGATATTGAGAACGAGAATCAAGATAACCAGGTATATTTCTCGTTTGCCGTAGACATCCACATAGATGTTCTTGTCTTCACCATCGCGCCGGCCAGCTTTCCGTTTGCCGCGGGCAAACAGGGTATCCCAAATACGAGTTGGGGAATCTCGACGATCTGACTCAGCACGGCGGTCCACGTAAGGCCAGCTTTCAAAATGCTTTACATCGCTACTGAGACCAGGATCATCGGCTGAACGCGAAGTTTCGTTCGCGGCTTCGAGGTCGGCGCCTTCAGTGGATTCAGGGTTCTTACGCATCGATTTCCAGGTCATTTACGGTCCTTGTTCCTTCCTTGTATCGGCGGTAATGGCTCCCATCTTCACCGCCTGGTCGTATTGAATGGCAGCCGTTTTCCGAAAAACATGAGCAAAGAAGTGCAAGTTGAACGTCTGCAACCTGGAGATGGGAAGATTCGGATCCTGATAACCCGAGAATTTCCCGACTTGCGGATTTAGGCAATCGTAGCTAAATGTTGACCATGAAATGCCTTATCCTCTGTGATCAGGAGCTAGCATGAGCGAGCGCCCCACCGTAGTTGTTGCCCATTATGATGCCGAAACACTCAGCTCTTACCGTGCCGAGCTTGAGGCCGATGGATTTCGCGTCCAAGCCACAAGTTCTGGCTCAGATGTTTTGAAGAAGGCAGAAGCGCAGACCCCCGATGCCATCGTCTTGGAAGCACTTTTGCCCAAGCAGAATGGGCTCGCTGTTCTCAAGACCTTGAAGAGCCAGCCAGCAACACGTTTGATTTCAGTCATCATGCTTCTAGATGATGGCGATACCTACACGGAAAACCGTGCGCTCATCTGTGGTGCTGACGCGATCGTGAAACGGAGTGCAGAAGGCAATCTTGGCGAAGGTGCCCTGGCGGCGAAGATCCACGCCGCCTTGAAAGAAAAGTCTCTGGGAGCTCCTGACGACCAAGAAACCTCCTCAGAAAATGAGAACATTCAGAGAATTCTCGATACAGCGGCCCAAAACCTGCGTCAAGAGAATCCCGTGCTAGCACACATAACAGATTCTTTGACCGGGCTTTACAATGCCGAGTACATGGAAATCAAACTCGCAGAGGAGTTTAAACGCAGCCGTCGCTTCGGTGTGCCATTGGCCGTCGTTGATATCCAGCTCCACTTGGGTGCTGGAGGTGAAGAACATGACAAGGATTCAGAGTGGCGACACGTCCTCAATGAGGTCGCAGGCATGCTTTTGTGTGAATCCAGAGACATTGACATCCTCTGCCGCCAGGATGCCACTACATTTCGGCTACTTTTGCCCCATACACCCGTCAAGGGAGCCGAGACAATGGTCGAAAGAATCCTTGGCAACGTTGCCGAGAGAAAGCTCTCGGCAAAAGACGGCTTGTCTTTTGTTTCCGCAGCGGCTGGCATCGCCAAATACACTGGTGAAGACGTGGAAGCCGCCGAAGAATTGAAGCGTCGAAGTCGTGAGTCATTGCGGCAAGCCTGGCGCGAAGGGGGCTCCTGCCTTGTGGTCTGGAGTTCGGATTTAAGTGGCGAAAACGCAGGTTCTTAGAACCAGTGCCAGAAAAAAAGCTGGGATTTCCGGCTTTCAAGTCCCAAAGCGGGACGTTACGATCGCATCGATTGCGGTTGAGAGCAATTTAGGATTCTTTCTGTACGGTCGCCTACGTGGTGGTGGATCGGCTAAACAGAACAAACCTGGAGGAACGGTATGTTTCCAGGACGTACAATAAGAGTGACCTCGGCAATTCTCGTTGCGATCATGCTGGCCTCATTTTCTTCGCCAACGCTGGCCAATGAAGATGGCAAGCCCAAGGTCAAGATTCTGAATTCCTCACAGGTTTACTACCCATCCTTGATCAAAAGAGGCGCTAAGTACAAGAAACCCGCTGTTCTGACATCAGCAACAGTCTTTGACGCCATACCCGAGTGGAAGAAGATCAAGAAGAAGAAACTCAAGAAAACTGATGCCGAATATCACTTGTTACTTGAGAAGGCGAATGAGAAATTCAACAAGGCGTTGAAGAAGGTCGCCCAAGATTCCTCATACGATATCATGGCGGAAGTCGATGCCATTAAGTGCACCGGATGTACTCCAACTGATGTCACCGCCACACTTATCGCCAACATCCCCTCTTGATGATAGTCTGCCGCCTGTGAACCACGGCAGATCAAAATCGATTGTTTCCTTGCTCCTCTTACTGACAGCTCTATTGGGCTGTGAGCTTACTGGAAATACGGGATTCTCAGATCTCTTTGACCCTGGCGTTTCCCTCCGTGACCTGGACGGCATAAAGCTCGATTCAGATATCGAACAGCCCAGCTGGGACTATCCCGACATTCCGCTCAGTGGCGGGAAGATCCAACGGGTGATCTGGTTGGGAGCTGGAGAATCTGCGCCGATGAGCTTGATCATCGCCAATGTCCCACAAATCGTTGAGAAGAAGGTCTTGGTCAAGGCCGTCAGCACGTTCCCAGTCCAAAACAGAATCGATGAAATTGGCAATTTTAAGCCCATCGCCCAGGCGAAAATGGAAGCCCTGGCTTTGGTCGGAGTTTTGGAAGACGTTGATTCGGTGACCGATGTCATCGTTGGCATTCAGAAGAGCGTCGCGCAAATCGAGATCAGTGTGCGTGTCGTTGAAGTCTTGGAGACTGATATCTCTTCCTTCGGCTTGGACACCAGTTTCAATTCGGTGGAGACTGATCCAAGTAAGCCAACCAAGACATTCTTCAACAACGCCTCAACAACCTTGGGTTTGCCCGAATTGCCCGGCCGCGGCGGCAGCTTCAACCCGAACACTCTTTTGCTCCCGTTGCTGCTCGACTTGGGCACAATCAGCAATGGCGTTCAGATCGATTTTTTGATCCGAGCTTTGAAGCAATTTGCCCGAACCGACCTTTTGAGCGCTCCCCACCTCCGCGTGCTCGATGGTTATACAGCGCAAATCACTGCAGGCGAGAAAATCCCATTCTTGACGCCACGCTTCAATGCCAGTGGATTTACTTCGGTGACTACCGAATTCACCAACGTCGGCATCAAGCTGTTTATTTTACCCAAGGTCATTGGTCGCGATCTTGTACGAATCAACCTGACAACAGCGGTTGAAGCCGTGACTGGCGAATCGACGTTCGAATCCAATGGCACCAGCATCACCAATCCCATCATTACTTCACGGCAGGCCAGCACGTTCTTAGACGTCTACGATGGTGACACAGCAATCATCGGTGGCCTACTTCGCCGTGCAACATTCCATAACGACAAGAAAGTGCCCATCTTGGGTGAAATTCCCGTCTTGTCTGCATTCTTCTCGAGCGAATCAAAAGAGACCTCTCAAAGCAACCTGATCTTCTTTATTACCCCTAAGATTATTGATCCGAGCCGTGATCGCCGCCGTATCATCACTCCTGTGCCTTTGACACATGATGACGACGACGAAGAAGACGGAAACTAGTTTTGGGAAGATCTCGTTACCCACAGCGTCTGATGGACATGAGGTAGACGTGTGAAACAGCAGAGCATTGATAATCAAAGAGGTTCGGCACTCGTCTTGGCTTTGATTGCCGCCCTATTGCTCATGATCGTGAGCTTCGAGGTTTTGCACACAACCCGCATCGAAGACTTCATCACCGAAAACTTGGAACAAGACGCCAAGCTCAATGTCGCTTGTCGCTCTGGTCTTGAAAGAGCCCTCGCTAGGCTTCGCGAGGACCGCCAACAAACCGAAGTCGATAGCGAATTCGACAATTGGTGGAGACTCTACATCGACACTGAGCTCTTGGAGGAAGACGTCACGGAAGGCGAATTTCTGCTTGAAAGGGAAGATAACTTTTCCCCTGAAGACCGCCAGATTAAGCTCTACATTGAAACTTTCGATGAGTGCGCCAAATACAACATCTACAATCTTCTTTCTGACGACGAACGCGAAAGGCGAAAGCGCAGTGACCAATTGGCGAGTGTCATCGACTATTTCCGGGCCGACACGGACTTAGATCTTTCATTTAGCGACGGAGAATCCATCGCTGACCAAGTCATGGAGTTTCTTCGTCGCGGCGAGAATCGCCCCTATGGCAATGCCCTCAAGCCGCCGACAAAGCAGGAACGCACGCTTACCGATCTTTCAGAGTTGCTCTATGTCAACGGTATAGAACCCAGCATCATGTGGGACCAACTCGACGAAGACGCCGAGAAGATCATCCCCGGACTGTGGCGCTTCATTACCGTTTGGTCTGACCTCCAGATCAACATCAACACCGGCGAACTGCCTTCTCTGGCTGGTTTGTTTGAACAACAGAATGCCTTCTTGGCCGAGAACATTCTCAAATATCGTTCTGAAGCTGCTGACGAAAAAGAAAGAACCGCCGGACGCTACACTGAAACCGGCTCTTTTTCTGGCGAGGACCAAAAAGAAGACCCAACCGGCGGCGCTGCTTTCACGCAAATCAGCGAAATGAAGGAGAAGGTACAGGGCATTACTCCTGCTATCTATGACCGCATTAGTCCTTTCCTCACGGTACAAAGCACAGTCTTCACCATCGTTGTCACCGCCGAAATGGGACGCATTCGCACCACCAAGATGTGGGTCGTACGGCGAGGGCCAACCGGTTTTCGCATCCTCTTGGAACGTCCGGTCAACCAACCTCCCAAGTACTTTCCCTACTACATCGATGACTCCCAGCTCGAAGCTGCGGAAGAGGACAAAGAAGCGGAAGAAGACAACTAACCTTCTCTCCTCGACCAGTGGCCCATTCCAACTGTGATTGCGTGAGCCAACCAGTTAGGTCTCTCTGAGGCAACCCATCACCCTTAGCAAAACGAAGTGGTCTAGCGATCAAGAGCCTCGCGGACTCGAACGAGAAGATCGTGACGCTGAAATGGTTTCTCCAAGAATTCGACACCGGCGGCAAGGACACCGTGGTCAGCAACAATGCCTTCCGTGTACCCGGAGACATAAAGAAGCTTCATACTGGGGTAGTTCGCTGTCAATGTTTCGGCAAGCGGTCGGCCATTCATTTCTGGCATGACAACGTCGGTCACGAGAAGGTCGATTGGCCCCTTGTGATCAGCAGCCAAACTTACAAGCTCGGGACCATTCGCCGCCTGCAGAACCTCGTAGCCTGCACTCCTCAAGAAAATATCAAGAATACAGCGCAATGATTCGTCATCCTCACAAACAAGAACGGTTTCATTGCCATTTAGGACGTCCACGTCCTTTGCCTTGGGAATGACTTCGGGAGCAAGGCTGACTGCTGGAAGATAGACGCTCATGGTCGTCCCAACGCCAACCTCACTCTTCACGCGCAGGTGCCCACCCGCCTGCTCGACGATGCCATGAACCGTTGCCAGTCCCAATCCAGTCCCCAAGTGCATACCTTTGGTGGTAAAGAAAGGCTCGAAAATATGGGTCAGAGTCTCGCGGTTCATGCCGACGCCAGTGTCTGTTATCTCAAGCAAGATATGTGGGCCGATCGCTGCACTAGGAAGGTCGTCGACGTCGGTTGGTTGCAAATCAACAAGAGACGTTGCCAGCGTCAAGGTCCCTCCCGTTGGCATGGCGTCCGCAGCATTGACGACGAGATTCGTGATCACTTGTTCGAGCTGCACCGCATCTGCGCGTGTGCAACTGAGATCGTCTGCCAAGACCAGATTCAGTGAAATGTCCTCGGCGATGAGTGGCACGAGCATGGATTCTAGTTCGCGGATGACACTATTGAGGTCGAGGACTGTTGGACGCACGACTTGTTTGCGGCTAAATGCCAAGAGTTGACGTGTTAGATTGGCGGCACGGCAGGTCGCATCGCGAATGAGAGATACTTTCTTCTGCATTTGCTCATTCGTGGCCACCTCGCCCTCAAGAGCGACTTCAAGCATGTCAGAATAGCCAAGAATAACAGTGAGTGCATTGTTGAAGTCGTGTGCAACGCCTGCAGCAAGTTGGCCGATCGCTTCGAGTTTCTGTGACTGACGAAGCTGTGATTCGAGTTCCTTTTCTCTCCGCCTAGCCTCTTTCCTCTTGGAGATGTCGCGTCCCGATCCTTGGATTTGCAGTAACGTGCCGTGTTTATCAAATATGGCGTGACTGGTCCATGCGTGCCAACAGACCTCCCCGTTAGCCAACACAACGCGACGTTCCATTCGAGCAACAGGATTCTCTTGGCTCAACGTAGTAAGATGAGCAGCAACCTTTTCTTGATCCTCAACATAGATGATTGGTTGAAAGCCATCCCTCATGATCTTCGCCAAATCAGTGTCGAAGTAGTCACAGAACACTCTGTTGGCAAAAGTGATCGTACCGTCTGGTAACTGGCGACAAATGAGCTCCGTCTGGTCTTCGACGATGGCACGATAGCGGGATTCACTCAAGCGGACGTCATGGAGTGAGGAGCTGTAAGCTCGATAGAGAGCGCCGAGGGCAATGGGTAGGAGGATGGCTAAGATGACAAGCATTCCTCCGCCGATCGGCAAAATCCCCATAAGCAATTCTCGTTCAACTTCGGCTGTGGGAACGTGCACGCCCACGAGTGAAGCAAGGCTTGTGCTGTAGGAAAACGCTACGAGCTCGTTTTCGCCAAGGCCGGACACAAAAGACCCGCCGCCACCTTTTTTGGAGGCCAATAAATCGCTCAAACTGTGGCGTTGTTGGCTTTCATCTTCATACACTTGATCACCACAAAATGCGCCTATCGCGTCCTTGCGTTTGCTGTGAAGAGAAAGACATCCGGTCTCGTCCACAACACACAACGAGCCACCATCAAAACGCCCGCCAATAGCACTCCACATCCTCTCAAGATACGCGATGCGTTCCCCTTTCGACATCGATGGAGGCAAAGCGTCGGCGCTGGCGACGAGTGACTTAGCTGTTGTTTGATTGGCAGAAACAACGCTGCGAAAAAGCGTGTCACGACTGGTTGTGAACCCCAAGAAAGTAACCGCGGCGGTTGCGACTATAATGACAACGGCCGTAGCAAGAGCGAGGGCACCCGGTCTCTTGACGGAAGAAATACCGGATCCACCGGCACCATCCTGGCGAGGGTCCATGTTTTTTCGTTCCAAGAGGAACAGCCAAAAGAACCCGCCGAACAAGAGCATGGACACGAGTATGGCTACGGACTCAACGGCAACATTGACCGACTTTTGCGCCAAGATGACCTGGTAAAGAGTCATGGATCGACGGATGGCCATGAGCAGAACAGCGACGGCCACCAACATCATGGGGCGGCGGCGGGTACTCCACGCGATGGTACAAACCACCACGACGGTGCTAAATTGGATCAGAATAGAAAGAACTAAAAGTAAGCGATCCATTGCTTTATTGAATCAAATCGGGGTTTGGAGTCAAGAAGTCATTGTACAGATTGTCCCACAGCAGGCAAAATGGTGAAATCGAGTGATTGAATCCGCAAGATTTCTGTTTTTTGGGCGAGATTGAGTCGCTCGATATCAGGCCAAGGCTCCGGGTAGCCGCCCCGATTCGCTGGAACTTTAGTTGACGACTTGCAAGAGATGCGGCGTCTTGGCTAGATAAAGACAGCAGAGCAACAGGCGGCCACGGCGTAGAAATCGGAGTTTCATGGTGAACAAGTCCCCTCTCATTGTCTTGACTTTCTTGATCGTCGCGAGTGCGATTGCGTTTTGGTGTTGGACATATCTTGATCAAGATCAAACAGAAGATCTGGACTCCATTGAAGTCGGTGCCATGGACGACAATCTGCGAACCGAAGCAAGCCGGCTCACGAAGGTCCCCGGCAGATCGTCACCAAAGCCCAAAGTGGCGTCATCACCGCAAGTGCCAACTCCCAGGGCCGAAGAACCCAGGTTTCAATCGACGCAAGAGCTGGACGAAAGCAACAGTATCCTCGTCGAAGTCGTTCGCGGCGCAGATCAGACACCTCTAAAGGGGGGCGTGCTCAGCGTTGTCCAACAAGACAAGATGAGTGAGTTGAGCATCTTCAGGGAGTTTCGCAGGGACTTCCTCCGCGTCTTTCGAGAGCTTGGTGATCTCTACAAGATCTCCGATGAAGGCAAGGTGCGAATCCCAGACCTCAAAGGAAAAAGCCTGATCGCAGCTTATAGCGACACCGCCTTCGGATTCGATGACTTCCGACCCGATGGCGAGGATCTCATCAGACTTGAAGTCCTCCCCATCGACAGAATCCGGGCCAGAGTCACAAACTCAAGGGGCGAGATTGTCGTTGGGACAACTGTCGAATTCGGTCTGCACTATCCCAACCGGAACGGCGAAATGACGCAGCGTCGCGCCATGTTCAAGCAAGAAACTGGGGCGGACGGCATCGCAGAATTCAAGCTTGCCAAAGCTCTTCTCAGCCAAGTTGGCAAGCGTTCCTCCCAGGCCTATCTTGGCGTACAGGGCCTCCTCTCACCGCCAACGATGGTCGAGATCGACAGCAAGAACCTACCTCAAGACGTGGTCAACTTGAGAATCGGCAAGACAGCTTCCATATCTCTGCGCTTGACGAATCCCGCAGGCGAACTGATAGACGACGCCTTCCACGTGCAAGCTGCAATCATCGATCCCCTTGCCGCGCCAGCAACCGGCCAAAGACCTGGCGCACGCAACGGGTCCTTTCGTGAGATTGTTGAAGGGGGCACCTTAGAAATACCTTGGGTAAGTTGCGGATTAGAGTTGGCGTTTGCGGTCCGTGGGTTCAGTACATCGACACTCAAACCAATCGAAGAGAGAGTCTCAGGACCGACTGAAATCGGCCAGAACTTGGAAATCACTCTGCAGTTGAGAGATCGCTGGTCGACCATTGTCGGGCGCTTACTAACGCCCACGGGTGAGCCCATCCGGGAACAAAACATTCAGGCATCGATACAAAGCCGAGAAAAAAACGGCAGCTCTACTTCCAAAAAGCGAATTCTCACCGACAAGGAAGGTCGATTCGTCTTTTCCTTGCAGGAAGAATTTGACGCGGAAGCGAAGACAAGGACCATTTCTTTTGCACTCAAGGGAACTAAGACCAACAGTCACCTCAGCGCTGAAAGATCCTTGCCCACATCTGCTGGCCCCATGGTTGGACAAGACTTGGGCGACATTACGATGAATCCTCCGACCCTTCTCGTCGCCGGATTGGTAACGGACTTCGATGAAAACCCCATACATCATGCCCGCTTCTATCTGCAGTCGGCAGCAAAAGACTGGCGAGATCACAGGAAATTCCAACACGAGATTCTCGGAGACACAACGTCAAATCGCAAAGGTGAATTTTCTTTGAGCGGCTCATGTAACAGCAGCGAATTTCGACTCAATGTATTAGCCGAGGGCTTTCTTCCCGAAGTCGTCGTGACTACACAAGGCAGTGAAGGGGTGATCGTCAAGCTCCAAAGAGGGGGCAATGTAAAAGGGAGACTGGACTTGCCGGCGACTATCGAAATCGATGATCTTCGCCTTGCCCTTCGGCGAAGTTCTCCGGGAAACCAGCCCAACATCCAAACCAAAAAGGACGGTTCCTTTGCTGCCCAAGGGGTCTCACCAGGTAACTACAAGTTCACGGTGAAAACTAGGCATGCCCGCGGTCAAGTACTCTACGAGCTTGATCCTCTCCAAGTCTTGTCCGGTGAAACTGTGGATCTGGGTGCCATTCATCTCCCCTTCTCGGGGGCTAAATTCGAAATCAACCTTATCGAACCTGCCGGGCACCGAACGGGAACGGTGCTGCACATCGACGTTCTGCGCGTCGGAACGGATCAGACACTGGCCCAAGTTTCGATGTTCCGTGAAAAGCAGAGTTTCTTGGTATCTGAAAGCCCATGTGATTTGCTCTTCACACTTGACGGCTACAGAGATCTACTCATGAAGAACGTCAAGGCCG
>JAJRYU010000167.1 GCA_024275615.1 Planctomycetota bacterium | reverse complement strand
ACCGATGAAGTTGCGAGGAAAAGGAACTCCGAATCCGTCAACGATCCGAATCTTAACCGTCGACAGCAGGTCACCCGGTGTCAAAGTTATCCTCTTGTCATCGACATCCGCTCTGACAATGACTTTTCGTTCCGCCCTTCCCGCCACAGCAAGACGCCATTGAACTCGGGCCCCTCGGCAAATCCCGCCGATCTTCAGGGGCAAAATTGCAACTGGCAAGAAATGGCCACCGCCGGATGTTTCGAGCAACAAACTTGGCCCCGTTCGCCAGCCCAAAAGAGTATTGGCAGGAATGTTCTTTGTCTCAAAATCGACGTCCACCAGCACGGAGTAAGTCTTGGGCAACAAGAACTCAAACGTGGACTCGACTGCATCGGTCGACTTTTCCTTCGTCTTCATGTCGATCCCAGTCAGAACGACGCCAGCAGTGATTTTCCTTTTGCGCTTGTTCCCATGAGCGATCATGAAAGTTGCAAGTCCATCCACATCCGTCAATGTTCGGGCTCCGACCGGAGCACTATTGGGTTTCCGACTTCAGCCAAAATGGTGGGAAGAGAGCTCGATCGAGTCGACGACATAAACAGGGATGTTCGGCACTTTCCCGCCTGAACGGTCCTTTGCCAAGATGTGCATTGTTCGATATTGGCGTAGGATGACAGGGATATTCAGTGCTTCAGCCGTCTGTTGACCGGCGAGAACGGCAAAACCATGAAGACCTCCGAATTGGACCCACACAAGCCCAGGTTGCCCATCGCGCAATGGTCGAGGAATCTCAACCTTGCCGTGTCTATCGGTTTGCCCTTCCCAGATCGGTTTGCCTCTGGGAACCGGAACTTCCGAGGTGTCCGACGTGAAACTGTTTTCGGCGGCAAAAACCTGAACCTGAGCGCCTGATACTGCGCCCCCTTCGACTTCTTGGACGGTGATGCTCCTTTGTCCCAAGGCAACACCGCCGAGAATGATCACCATGCCAAGTATGAAGTACTTCTTATTTCGCATTTCTGCTCCTCAACTGAATCAACTTTGTCTGCTAACGCGATCATAGTGGAGAACGATCACAGCTATCGACAAGTTTCGGAGCTTGAGGTCGCAAGATACACAAGTGTTACATCGGTGCAGGAGGCACGCTCAAACAAAGAAATCTCTGCGAGCTAGGAATGCCGAGCTTTCTCGCGCATTCAGCAACCTTGAAGGGGCTGGTTAGGTTGGCGACCAAGATCGGCTTTGCAGTGGCGATTTCGAATCAATAGAGATCCCAGCTCATGACGATCCAATCCGGCCCCATTATCTTTGGGCGCTTGGGATAGGGGCGCGCATTATCAACCCAGGCTAAGCGAACTGCCAACTCCCGCATGAGCGGTTGTGATGCATGGCGTTGGTCCATGAAGCGCCAAGTATAGACCGTGGCATTGTAGTCATTGCCACCGCTATCGACATTCTGCAATTCTACGTCTTCCCTGAGGGGTCTGCCGAGAAGAGCAAAAAGTTCGGCCTTCGTCATGTCTCGTTTTATCTTGCCAATATCATCGACAGGTAGGGCATCGTACTCGACCAAGGAAGGTAGGCTCACTTCTCGCTCCAAGAGCGAGTCTTGGCGCCAGTTCTCTGGGGGGCGAACGTTCCCCGAACCATAGCCATCAAGCCTCGAGCCCGCACCGGGATACTCGAAAAGCGCATCACTGCCGGGGTCCGTCTGAACACAACCTGTCGTCGTGACAAGCACCAGGAAAGACACAAATACCAAGTTCTTGATCTTCTTCATGCCAGTATCATAGCGCATTCGGCGAAGTCGCTCCCATACCGGGGACGCAAAAAAACCCGAGAGCAGTGAAGGCACCACTCTCAGGTAGTGCATCGGCAGACAGCGAACTCCTTCAGTGTCGTGTTGATCACCTGGTTTCGTCCGACCTCTCTGGCATCTCTTGAGGAATTCACAGCGGTGCTCTGTCACCCCCGTTTGTGCTTCGGAGAGGAGTCTCTCCTGAGACAAAACCTTTGACAGCGCTTTAGAAAACTCAAGACACCAAGCGGAGAATCAAGGCATCGGTTTTTCACGACCAGTCGCTGCTTGAGGCGCGATGGCAATCAGGAACCTATCTCACCCAGCCTTTTTCCGAAAGACGAAAAATACAAATTGGTCGCCATAAACCTCTTGCTCTAAGTTACTTACAGAAATACTCAGGCGAGTTCTCCACAACTTCCCCCAGAGCGCAAGAGGAGATGAAACATTGTGGAAAAAATTGAGACGAGGGGGCGACACCGGGAAAGACTCGGCTTTTCTGCAGGCCCAACTTCTGCCAGATTGTGGAAAAAGCGTGTGGCGATCGTTGAGAGCACGATTTGTCCAAAGGTTCGGAACGGTCATAACTCAATTTCACCGACGGCATAAAAACCCACCATCAGTCATTTTCCGCCGAAAAGGCCCCATATTGGGTCTCTCATCAAGAAAATGACGCCGATTGCCCGATCAAGAATGATAAGGGGCGCATTGGCTGCCTCATGATCGGGAGCAAGCTATACCCATGTTCGAATTCTTCAATCGCAAAGGGTCAACGGCTGAGGCAACCCAGGTCGATCGTAACCTCATCAACGAGCGCATGGCTAAGGCTCTCGTCGACGCCGGCTTGGACCCGGACGGCAAAGTCTATCTCTCAGTTTTCAAGATGATCTCGGACGACCTAGATTGGTATTTCGAAAACCTTGACGAACAGGATCTTTAGATCGAAGCACCGTGGCGCGCGCAAACAAGAAAAAAGATCGGGATGTCGTTGAGTTCTTGGTCCGTTCACAAGATGTGGACGGCCTCGCCCGCTTGTTGGTAGATCCCAACGTCAAAGGGGTGCAAGCGAAACTCGCCACAGACGGGCTCTTGAAGATCGCCTCAGTTGAGTCCTTTGATGCCCTGGGCACCGTGCTTTGCCAGTGTGAGACAACTGTCGTCGAAGGTATCATTGCCCAGCTCGATGAACTCGACAACAACGAAGCCATCAGACTACTTTCCGAATGTTTGGGAAACCCCAACGTCTTCCATCGCAGCTCAGCGGTTCAGGGGCTTTCTCGGCAAAAAAGTGCCAAGGCCATCCCCCATCTACTACGAGCAACGAGAGATCCAGAGCGCTCCTTAGCACGCATGGCTTCTCGCATCGTACTCAGGCGCGTCGAACGAAACGCGGGGATACTGGGGCAAGTCAGCGAAGCCACGGTCGAAGGAGTCCTTGACCTCATGGACGACCGCTGGGCCATGGAACTTCTCTCACCCAGTTATCCGCAGAATATCCGAATCTTGGCGGCACTCCGTTTGGGCAAGATTGGCGGTGACGAAGCGTCTCAAGCCTTGGCCAGCATCGCCTCCAGCGACACGACAGAATTAGCAGATGCTTGTTGGCGCGCATTAGAAAGTTGCCATTCTGTTTCTGACTTCATTTTGTTGCCTCTCCTGGTCAATCCTGATCCCAAGACAAAGGCCCGATCAATCACGCTCTACGCCACTTCCATGGGGCAAGACGCAACAGATCTCTTTACTGGACTTTGTGCCGATGCTCATGCCATCGTCCGTGTTTCAGCGTTGCAAGCGCTCTCCAGAGTTTCTGGAGCAGGTGCGATTCCAACTTTGGTGGCGGCCCTTGACGATGTTGAAGACCAAGTACGCATCCAAGCCATAATTTTGCTCTGCCGCGAAGAAGACTCCACGCCAGAATTGGTCCAGGCTGTGCGCACTCAAGATGGGGATATTCGTAGAAGGGCTTTGGTGACACTGGCAAACCGACAGGTCGTCACATCAGATCTGATTCAACCCTATATCGAGTTCCTCTATCAAGGATCTTCGTGCACGGACCTCAGTCAACGTGACTATCTCGACAGTTTGGCGGTCACGGCAAAGACCCTCGGCAAGTCCCAGAATTTCGAAGCCCTTCTAGCTCTCACCGCCTTGGCGCGTAGTGTCATTCGACGGATGCGCAGAGCAGCCATCACCGGCCTCATGGAATACCCCCCGGAGGATCGCGCCGACGCTCTTGCTTCACTCTTGGACACTCACGACCCGGACATCTTGAAGAACGTCGCCTTCGGACTTCATGGCAGCCAGGACGAACGAGCCGTCTTGCCCTTGATACGAGCAAGTATCGAATGCCGCGGCAAACCCATGGTGAAAGCAAAAGAAGCCCTCAAGGAATACGCCAAGACCGAAGATGTCGAGTTCCTTATCGAGTGCCTTTCCAATCGCTGGCCGGCGGTGAAACGCTTCGCGGCCGAACAGTTGCGCGACAAGGCTGATGAGCGCTCGATACCAGCGCTTTTGGATACCAGTCGAGACGAAGATGTCGAGGTTCAACTCGCGGTTTTCGAAGCTATGGGACCGTTCGCCTCAGAAAACGAAGAAGTCCGAGCGCGTATGCTTGAAGGAATCGGCTACGGTGACATCAGCGTCCGCCAGGCTGCTTGCGAATCTCTTGGCAATGCGCGCTGCAAAGAAGCTGTTCCAGACCTCATCCGGGCCTTGCACAATTTTTTTCTGCGCCCGCGAGCATCCCAGGCTTTGCGCATGATTGGCGACCGCAAGGGATTCTTGGCAATCAAGCGTCTAGAAATCCGGGAACGCCTGTTCAAGAAACGCCCCGAACGAGAAACGCTGAAACCATAGCTTGAATCCAGCCATGCCCTCCGTTGCCAGAAGGCCGGACCTTCGCACCGCTAAGGAAAAATTCCCTCATTCCTTTGCCTTGGTCAAGACTTGTCGATGCTCATTTGGCAATGTCGTCGATCTCGTCAAATACCCTCCGATCGTGCAGAACGATGGATTGAAGGTTCTGGGCGCCAACTCACTGTAGATCCCCCTAAAGTTATTCTTGGCGCTGCGCTTACACCTTCAAATCCATTGCCCTTCTTGCCGATAAGTTTGATGAGGCTCCCGGCCGGACGCGGTCAGGCCCGGTGAGTTGCCCTAAGGGACACCCCCAATTCACTTTGGGACAGTGAAGGCCGTCATGAGTCGCTGGCATTTGAAGCCTGTGGGTCTGGCGAAAAACCTTCGGAGAGCATAAATGCCCGACATCGGACAAGCCCTGCTTGATGCCAACGCCATCAGCGCAGAACAATTGCAAGAAGCCCGCACCGCAGGAGGATCTCTAGCCGAGGCCCTCGTTGAAGGACGAATCATTGATGAGCAGGAATTCTGCTCCACGATTGCCCGAAGTTTTGGTTTGGAGCAGGCACGTCTTGAAAATGCAGCCCCCGACGAAGATGCCCTCGCATTGGTCCCAGAAAGTCTTTTCAAGAGCACAGGTTGTTTGCCGTTGAAAAAAGATGGAGCCATGCTCCACATCGCCACGGCCGATCCTGGAAACGACCGCACGATCGATCGTTTGGCACGGTCAACTGGCCTTTCGATCAAGGTCCACGTGGCTGGCCCCAAGGCCATCCAAAAAGCTGGCGCAAAGGTGTATGGCAGCGGCGGCGCGACCAAGAAAACAGTCGATCCCACAGATGTCGGCATGGAGTTGAAAGAGGTTGAGCTCCATCTCAAGAACGCCGCTCAAGAAATCAGTGGCGACGATTCAGACGTGGAAGAAGATCTCAACGGCGCCTACCGCTTAGAGATCAACGATCTCGACTCACCGGTTGTTCGCGTCGTCAACGGGTTGCTGATGAAGACCCTCAAGATGGGTGCGTCTGACATCCACATTGAACCACTGGAGACTGATCTCCGCGTTAGGTTGCGAATCGACGGCTGTCTCATTGACATCATTCGGCTGCCGTCGGAAATGAAAAGTGCCATCATCTCGCGACTGAAGATCATGGCAACCATGGATATCGCGGAAAAACGTGTTCCTCAGGACGGTGGCATCAAGGTGGTCCTCAAGAATGGCGAAGGCGTCGACTTTCGTGTTTCGTCACTGCCGAACATCTACGGCGAAAAGATCGTCATGCGCGTCTTGGGCACGAGTGAGTTACGCCCCAATGTTGACGCACTTGGTTTCGAGGGTCGAGCTTTGGAAGCCATTCGTGAAGCCATCGCCAACCCCTACGGCATGATTTTGGTGACTGGACCAACAGGAAGTGGCAAGACAACGACTCTCTACACCATCCTGAATCAGCTCAACACGGACGACGTCAACATCTCCACCGCGGAAGATCCGGTGGAATATCGTTTGAATGGAATCACTCAAGTCCCGGTCCGACCAAGTACGGGACTTACTTTTGACAAGGCCCTGAAATCATTCTTGCGCCAAGATCCAGATATCATTTTGGTTGGCGAAATGCGTGATTTCGAAACATCCGCTATTGCCGTTAAGGCTGCTCTTACCGGTCACCTAGTTCTGTCGACTCTTCACACGAATGATGCTCCCAGTACTGTTGTTCGCATGGTTGACATGGGCATCGAACCCTATCTTGTTGCTTCAGCTGTGAAACTTGTTGTGGCGCAGCGACTGCTTCGCCGCATTTGCAGCAATTGCAAGGTTGACGTTGACATCGCCGAAGCAGAACGCAGTGACCTCGACCAAACGACCTTGGCAAGCGTGGAGTACCTGTCCAAGGGACAGGGATGCGAGAAGTGCAATGGCACCGGCTACAAAGGACGAGTTCCTGTCTTTGAAGTGATGAGCGTTAAGACGAAAGAGATGAAACGAGCCATCACCGAAGGCGGAACGGAAGTACAGGTGCAGCAGATTGCCAAACGAGAAGGGATGTTCAGCCTTACCGAGATGGCCATTGAGTTCGTCAACAAGGGTATCACGACTTTGGAGGAAGCCATGAGTATCATCATGGCGGAATAAGACGATGACCAGTCTTGTCCTTGACAGCGGAATTGATCTGGGTGAATCCTGGTGGACAGATCCTGAATATCAGGACGGCGAACTCTATTTGCCAGGGCAAAGTCGTTTGTCTCCTGATGAACTCGCCGTATTAGAAAAAGTGAGTGCGGCGGCAGAGAAAAATGCCCTGGCCATTCCTGCCATGCCTCAGGCAGCCATGGAAGCCAGCCGCATGCTCAAAGATCCTAATTCGGAGATCATCGACATTGCCAAGGTCATCGAACGAGATCCGGGGATGACAGCTCATATTATGCGTTTCGCCAATTCGGCGATGTATGGCGCTCGTTTCCCCATCGACACGATCGAACGCGCGGTGAGCCACTTGGGTATGCGTCACTTGCAAACGGTGGTTTTGCAAATTGCCATGAACCGCATGAGTGCCGATGTGAGTGCTAGAGCGTATGCACAACAAGAATGGCGCCACTCCGTAGCCTGCGCTTTGATTTCGAGGCACATTGGACAACGTTTCAAACTAGATCCAGATCTTTGCTATCTAGCCGGCCTCCTTCACGACATTGGCCGTCTCCCGGTGATCTCTGCCCTCCACAAGCGAGGATTCGCAAATGGAGAACCCCAAGAAGATTCGGCGACGGAGATCATTGTTGAATGTCTGCACCGAGCTGTTGGCATTCAAGTGGCCGACTCCTGGGAGCTACCCCCCGTGATTCGTGACGCCATCGGGAATCACCTT
>JAJRYU010000166.1 GCA_024275615.1 Planctomycetota bacterium | reverse complement strand
TTCTCTGTTGACCACGGAAAGTGCTAAAATTCAGGATGCCGTTGGGTGTGGAAAGAGTACTTTTGCCTTGAGGGGCAACAATGATCTGAGACGCGGGTGCACCAGCAAAAAGTGCTAGCCCTGCAAGGTCTGGGGGGCAGACGACCGGTTTCCCTTGTCTCAGCATTTCTGCCATGACGTTGAGGCTGAAATGATCGCCGTCCGTGTGTGTGATGAAAAGGACGTCGAGTTTGTTGCACATGGCTACAATCTCAGGAAGTCCGATAGCGCCAGTGAATCCGAAGCTTGCGAAAGGGCCTTCAACAAGGTCAATGGCCCAAGTCATCTTGTCGTTTTCGACGATCCATGATGAGCTGTAGAGATGAGTCAAGCGGAGTGAATTGTTGCCGCTGGAGTAGCCTGAAGATGCAATCCTTGCCGCAGCACGGTTCCATCTCAAGCGGTAGAAGTTTGTCAGTGCCCACCCAAGAGGGTTTCCTGGAGCTAAGGTCGGATAGTAAATGGGATTTGCCGCGATGAGATCAATGATGTTGGCGTTGCTGACTCTGTCGTTCCAGTCGCTACCAGTGCTGAGCGGGCCAGCAAGTTCGATGGCAGCATCCAGGGCGGCCGGTGTTCCTTGACTGAATACGGAGGCGTGCATCAGAAGCACAATAGTTGCAATCAGTTTTAGCATTCAATCAAACTCGAAAGAGGACGCGGTGGAAAGATAGAACGGGTGTGTTGAGAAATGAGACTACACCGTTCTTTTCAAAATGGAACGTTTGATATCCAGGGTCTCAGCAATTGATGATCTCTAAGTATTCCTTTTCACCCTATAGCTGGTGGCACCAAGGAATTACACAGATTGTGCTCTCGTGAATTTTTTACCGGTATCTTCCCCATCGTCGATGGGTCCATTCGCGCCCAAGAATAAAACACAAAACTATATCTTTTGTATGGCTTGCAATATTGACGATGAGCGGATCAGAGACAGATTTTAACTTTGCCAGCTGAACTGCCGTCTCGGAGAAAGAGAGCGGGTCAGCATCGAGAGACATAGATATGAGCACTTTGTACGAGAGAATTGGTGGTGAAGGGGCAGTCCATGCCGCTGTTGAGCTATTTTACTCTAAGGTACTGGCAGATGAACGCATTCGCCATTTCTTCGCAGATACCGACATGAACCGGCAAAAGCGCCATCAAGAGAAATTCCTCACCATGGCTTTTGGTGGCCCTGCATCATACCCGGGACGATCGATGCAAGCGGCCCACGAAACCCTTGTCGATGAGATGGGACTCAATGACGAACACTTTGATGCCGTCATGGAGAATCTCGGCGAGACGCTGACTGAGCTCGGCGTCCCGGCTGAGTTGATTGGCGAAGCTGCTGCCATCGCAGAATCAACCCGCAACGATGTTCTCGGACATGTCGTACCGAGCTAACCTCTCTGGTTGAAGACCCCGAAAGAGTCGAAAATGAATGCCGATCCAATGGTTGAATTGGATGGGCTGGATGATTTCGTGTCAGGGGAGAACGATCAAAGCATCCACATTGGTAACGGCGATGTTCTGAGTCGAAGATCGAGAAAGGCGCGGAGATCGGCAAGTTCAAGCCTCGACGGCTTGGGTTTTCCCAGCGCCAGCCATCCAGTTTTAGGCGGTTTCTTCGGATGAAAGCAGAGATCCAGCCGATCGGTGGCTGAATACCTGATGCTGCGGAGAAGTCCTCGAAGAACCCCAGATCCGTTTGGCCACGGAGACGATAATTCACTGCCACACCGGGCACGTCATCGCTGGACTGCGGCATGAAGGGGTAGTTGCCCGCGGTGCCGTTGGTTATCGACAGGAAAAATCCTTGGGGTCTTTGCGAACGGAGTGGCCCGATGTTGGGCTTTGAGTGTATTGCCTGGAATGAGCCGGGTAGAACGGGAAGGGCGACCGGATCCTCTGCAGTTTCTTAACGAAGGAAACCTAAGAGCTGCGGTATCTATCATGCAGATTTTTTTCTGAATGCCGGACCGGTGTTCAAGGCTGGCCGCTTCGCTGAATTCTTTCGTGTGTCGGGCGCATCAGAAAAACGACAGGGACATACTGACCAAGTTCGTGACCAAGGCGAGAGTGATGGCTTTTCTCCATGGCAGCGGCACAGCCACTCGATAGCCCAGGGCCTCCACGACGATCACGAGAAACTCGATGGTTGAGAACGCCAAGGACGTTGCAGAAAGAACGAAGGCCGCCGGGTGAGTGATCAAGTTGACGATCAGCAGTTCAAGGATGGGTGCTTTGCACTTGGCAAGACGCGCCCAAATGAGAGCCACCGAAATCTCGATAGTCACTGTGGTAAGAAATGCGAGTATCCAAGTTCCGTGAAACATATCAGCTTGATCTATGAAACTATTCTCATTCTGGCAGGCATACGTGCCTACCTCCGACGACGTGGCGCTTGCGGCGACGCAGAAATAAACCCCCTAGAAGCAGGATGCCAACGGCGGATATCCCCAAGAGTGGAGCTTGATTGGTTGCCACCCACGACAGCTCTTTGCCATTTTGGTCCAGATATCTGATCTTGACACGCGTGGCGATCTTGCCCTTCGTTACGGACTTCAGTGTGACCGACATTCTAATGCTCTTAGTGGCCGACGCCGCCTTAACGGTCCTTCGACCATGAATGGGATCGGACTGCACTAACCCCTTGATTTCCTTACACATGACTTCGAATTGGCTTTTCCCGCCCCGCTTTACATATTCCTTTAGTGCGTCCTTTTGATCGTGGGGGATGCCGATGATCACTCCTGAGTAGCGGGGCGCAAAGACGGTGTCGCCGGACGCGATCAGTGTGGGGGAGAATCCGTTCAAGTCTCCATCAGGACTCCAATAGAACCTCCAGGCAGTCAGTCCAACCTCCTTGCCGTCCTTCGTAGTGAAGGTACTCTTTGGTGGTAGCTCAATGCGTTTTCCCGGCTTCATCTTCTTTGGATCGACTTCGGGGTTGGCTTTCATCAGTTCAAGATAACGTCTGCCGTCACCAAAGTGGGCCTTAGCAATTTTTGAAAATGTGTCACCTTTTTTGATTACATAGGCCTGCCATGCTTGGTCGGCTAACTTTCCCAAACTCACAGTTGTTGTGTTGGGCACTCGCTTTGTGCCCGGGATGAGCACATCCGCATGGATAGAACTTGAGAGGACCAAAGAAAAGACCAAACTGAGTGTCACTGATTTCGATTCGAACATGCGCAGAACCTCCAAACCCAATTGACCTGTTGTTTAATCATAGACTCCAGGAATCCGGAGCAGTTCCATGCAAACCAGTTATTGGCAGGATTTGACGACAGCTCTTGGTGCCAATAATCATCTTGGGCACTGTGAGCGATTGCCGATGAGGTGAGAAAAAAGTGGGCCCTGCAGGACTCGAACCTGCGACCTAGGAATTATGAGTTCCCAGCTCTAACCAACTGAGCTAAGGGCCCTAACGCTTGTTGCGGGCAGAGAGTAGCAAAGCGCCTGGTTTCCTGCAAAGTGGCTCTAGTCTTTGGGGAAGAGATAGCTCCACCCCCAGCTCGGGTCCTTGGGGTCGATGGTGAAGATGAGGCGGTCCAGGTGGATCTCTTCTTGGGGATGCGTTTTTTCTCCGACTTGGATGACGACCGTCCCTTCAGCTTTCTGCAGCTGGAATTTCGCTGTTTCGCTAAGAACGCCGGCCCGTGGCGTGTCTTTTGTGCTCTGCCATGGCGAGACTGAGCCCGGAGCCTCCAAAGTCAGAAGACCGGATGTAAAAACCCCTTTGTCCATGATTTCCGTGCACTGGATCGTGTATTTCGCCAGGGGAAATGCCTTGAGCTTCATGCGCGCGATGGTCTGCGATTGAGGCACGCCCGGGAGCACCATCAAGGTCTCAACGTCCGGGACTGCGAACCTTCCCCCCTTCTTCGCCTTGCCCGTGCGGTAGTAAGCCAGCTTGACGTTGGCATAGGGCGTGCGGTCAGCTTGGACCAAAACGACTTCGATTTCCTCGGGTTTGTGCGCTGCTCCCAGGGGGATCCGAACGCCCAGTCCTTCCTCCGCATCCAGAGTAATGAACTTGGGTTCTTCGGTTGCCAGAGGTTTGCCAGCGACCAGGACATGAAGGGCGATCGAATGGCTTGCCATTTGATCGATGTTCTTGACCGTGAAGGCAACAGTCTCGCCTCGTTCTTGAAGTTGGAGTCTCTGCAGAGAAACCCAGGCTTCTTCTACCCAGATCTCAGCAATAGAGACCCCATAGCTGTTGGGAGCTTCATTTCTCCAAGTCAAAGTCACTTCGCCATCTGCCGTGGCCTTGCGGGGCAGGGGATGGACTTGATCACCCTGCGACACCCACAGGCTTATCGGGCCGTGAACCATGTGTCCGTCGGCAAAAAGCGAGATGCCTGTTGACCTTGGTATCTCTCCTCTGCCATCACTCAATGGTGCTGGATACCGAACTCGGACCTGGTATGGACGTTCGCCGTCTGGGAGTTTGATTTTGTATGCGATTTTGTTGTCGACACTCAAACGTTGGCTGTCAATGGCGTTGCCCAAGCTGCGGTGATTGCGCAAGAAAGTCCGTCCGCCGGCTCGATTGTCGTCAAATTGGCCATGCCCGCAATTGTAATAAGCAACGACATGGCCGCGATCGACTTTGGCGATGGGGATGCTGAAGTAGTTGAATACGGTGACATAGAGAGTGAAAACTGTGAACGCGAAGTTGTTCACGCAGAGGACAGTGAACAGGGCTTGAGTCTTCTTGCCAGCTAACCTCATTGTTCCGGCAACGATCAATATCATAAGAGGCACCATGGCCCCATAGAAGTACCGGCCATGGATGTGAATGTAGTGGCGGTTGGCAATCAAGATGGCCACGAGGAGGAGCAAGAGAGACAAAAGGGCGGCACCAACCGGCGCTTGAATTTCTTGGCTTTCTTCGCTCTCACTTGATCGACTGCGTCTTGAGCGCGGCAAGAAAACAGCGACCAAGGCCCACACGGCCAGTCCCATATTCGCGACGAAAAAGATGGGCGGTGCTCGCAGACTTTCAACCGTCACGATGCCACAGAATGACTCCGCGAGCTTGTGAGGGATGACCAAGATCTCCACCAGTTGCAGTGGCAAGAGACGAAAGAGGAAAGGTTCATTGACAGCATGATAGTCCAACGACAAGAGTCCACCGACGATTACGATCTGTCTGACGTGCCACCAGCCGGCGATCACGATAGGACCAACGGCCAATTTGCCAACGGCCAACAAGCGCTTGGCTACAGATCGCTCTTCCTTCGTTGCCGTCCAAATGAGCAAGGCTAAGAAAAAAGCGATCCCAATGCTGTGGAGTTTGATTAAGAAACAAATACCAAGGAGGACTCCAAGTTGCACGAGAGTCCTAGTCCTTAGAAGAGTGTTTTGGTTACGGTGTTTCAGAGCATGGGCGCACAACCATGTAGCAAAAAAGGTCAACCAAGGATCGTTCGAAATGACCGCGAAGTGAGCAAACCAACCGGGAAGTAAGAACAAAGAACATGCTGCAGCAGCGACGATTTGAGAATTGGCTGGGAATACCGAGCGCAGCGCCGACAGAACAAAAAAGGCGCTGAAAATCCCCAGAATGACAGAAACGAATCTGAGGGCGATCATGGGCCAATAGTGAGATTCGAGCAGGGCCTTGCGGTGGGGTAGTCTCTCCAACTCTTCCTGCGATGCAGTGAATCCACGGTCGCTAAACGAGCCATTCGGATCCAGTTTTGTTCTTCTCCCCAAGAAGTCGCGGAAGTCTTCCGCACGCCAGTCGTTTGCTCCCATCCTGGATCCGAGCTGCTCGACTATGCTCACGAAGATCGCATCTATTGCATAGGGCAATGGTGGGTGTTGAATTTGTCCGACGATATCGGATTTGGGGTTGGCAATACGGTGTTCTGTGGCGATGAAGAAAATGTGATCTAAGTGAGCGAACTCATCTGGCCCGGCTCCCAGTGGTAGTACCAGAGCCGTAACAGCCGAATTCCAGGTCGCGAAGGCGATGACGACAATCAACGCCAATCGTGATAGGGGCGAGAGTTTCTTCACGGTGATCCAGTTCTCGGGCATGAGTTCGTGTCTTTCTATGGTTGCTCGATTGTTACGATTTACCACGAAAGAGCAACTTGGGTACACTCCTTCCCAAGGAAACAAAAAAAAGGGGCGCTCGATGTGAGCGCCCCGCGATTCAAGTTCGAGGTGTTGATTCTAGAAGTTGACGGTCATCTGGAAGTAGACCCAGTCCATGTCCGGAGAGTCTCCGGTATCTTCGACGTAGTTTCCGGCGAAGAAATGACTGTAGCCAATCCAGAGCTTTGTTGCTGGATTCAAGGTGTATTTGGCGTGGAGGTCGATTTCCGCACCAACTGAATTGCTGACACCTCCACCGACGGTGCGGATGGGTGCACCGGCAGCGTTGTACCAGGAGTCCGTATCTGAATCGAGAAGGAAGTAGTGGAAGGCCGCTTCGATCCAAAGGTCTTCGTTGGGTTGGGCACTTATTTTGGCGATGAGGTCATGGCCGTTTCGCCAGGCGAAGATATCCAAGAATCCTTGGTAGGCGTGTCCAAAGGGATAAAGAGGCGTGAAAGTCCCAGCATCGCCATCGGTGGGGTCGTCATCGCCAGTAGCAAAGTCCCACTCGAGACCGATTTTTGGTTTCCAGTCCATGTTGAAGGTGTAGGCAACTGTTAGGACCCAAGCGTAGGCCTCGATGTCATCGTTGGCGTTATTGCCAAATTGATAATCACCCTCGGCGCTGTAACTGAAGCCACCGGTGTGGCCCTTGAAGCGCAAGCCGACTGTGAACTCGTCGCGGTCACCCAATACGCCATCTTCGCCCAAGAACGTTCCGGAGCTAAAATTCCGGTAGAAGATATAGGCATCAGCCTCGTGATTCTCCCAGCCAACAAAATGGAAATAGAGACCTGAGAAGACGTGATCATCATCTTGCTCACCATCAGGGACGAGACTACGTTCCGAAATCGTTGTCACGAAGGCGTCGAGTTGGAAGTCATCGGTTGTGTACCAGGTGCGCACGCCATCCCAAGCTCTTCCGATCCGGCTCCAATCCAAGGGACTCACTAATCTCTGGTCGCCGTAGCTCAGCTCTTGGCGTCCTACGCGAAAAGTCCAATTGCGCCCAAAGACATTCTCGAAGTCGACGAAGGCTTGGTGGATATCCACACCTTCCAAATCTGTCGTTGGGGAATTCTCTTCACCCCAAAACCGTGAGTCTTGGAGTTGAATGAAGGTGCGAACATTCTTGATCACACCGAAGTCGAAATGAAGTCGGGTCCGTTGGATCACAAAATCTGTGTCTTCTTGGACTCCGGCACCGTAGTTCTTGACGGTTCGAAATTCGCCGCGATAACGCAGTTGGGCACCGACCTTAAGATTGATCGATTTCGGGACATCAACCACAGGGCCTTCGTCTTGAAGAAGACGGTTGACGAGAGTTTCGAATTCACCGCGGCGTTCGTCTGAGGCTTCGTAGTCGGTCAAACGGCTCTGTAGCTCGGCGATTCTGGCGTCTCTTTCAGCCGCCTTTTCTTCCATAGCACGTACGCGATCCAAGAGCTCTTTGGTGGCGTCGGTCTGGGCGTAGAGCCCAGTGGAAACCAGCACGAGTGCGAGGATCGCTATGGCATAACGAAACATTTATCTCTCCTAATTTGTCGACATCCTAGCCGACCACCAAAGCACTTTGGCTGGGGGCAACTGCCTCACCAAATCCCACATGCTCTGCCGCGAGACTTAGCAACTCCTGTGCCCGTTTCCGTACTTCGTTGTCATACTTAAACGAAAAGTGTATTTGAAGCAATGAGCAGTGAGCTTAGCGCGGAGCAGCCAATATAGAAGCGGTTCCGGCGAAAGAAACAAGAGTGGGCTCACCGTCGGTGACGTAGAGACTCAGTGTTTTAGCCGTGATTCCAGCCGGGACGTCAAGGACAGTGGGGTCCGCGGGAATAGTTGGGGGCCTGGTGATTATTGACGACCAGTTGCCTATCTGAAGCTGGACACGGTGCCCCCCTTGGCTGGGCCAATAGAGGAAGACCGCCAGAGTTGTTCCCTCGGCAAAGAGATCAACTGGCACCGAGACTCTTGCCTGAGTCAGCCTGCAGTAGAAGTTGTCTTCAGCAGTCAACCCAGGGGGCAGCCTTGTCTTTTCAGCTTGGAGGATGTTGAGTCGGACCAGCCCCAGTCGTTTCTCGGATCGCGCCATTCCGTAAGCTGCGATGGAGCGTTCAATCCCTTGAGTTTTTTTGAGCGCATCCATAAAGTAACCGCTCAAATCGCTTCTCTTTTGCTCGCTCAGGCGGCGTAAGGCTTCTGTTTTGATGGCGGTCAAGGCCGATTGCTCAAACAGTGTTTTTAGAGCCGGAATCTCTTGCGACAGATCGATACCTACCCCCGCGCGCAAGGCCAGGATCTGATTCCAAGGGGAAGAGGATTGCAACCCGGCCCGGATCAAATTGGACTTCGGTTGCTCCAAAAGCACCCGACTGCGGTATTGAGCTCGAGACAGTCGCTTGCGCAGTCCCATTGTGGTGTTGAAAGGGTCGAAGTCTTGAGGCAGTCGCAATTTCCATTTTGCAGCTAGGCCGTAAGTCGCGAGGTCGATTGGGCTCGGGTGCTTGGTGCTAACTACCGAGCGGATGAGTGCCGACCACGAAGATTGATCCGGTTTTTTCTGTGAGGCAAGAACGAGGTCTGTCATGAGTTGCAGATCGCGGTCTTTGGTTTTGGCATATCTCTCGGCGATCTTTTGGGGCGCCAGAGGATCCGGGTGATCAACGAAATAGGCGAGGAGCAGAAGTTCTGACTCCTTGGACAGGCCTTGCATCCATTCCAAGTAGGTGAAGACTCCTGCAGGTCCTTGGGTTGAGGCTTCATCAAGCAGGTCGTCGAAGGACTTCATGGTTTCGAAGATCGACTTTTGTTGACCACCGAATCGTCGCCTGGCGACCAGTTCATGCCAAAGTTCATCTGCAGAATCAGCCGCGGCACTCGCGATATCGTCGTGCTCTTTGGGATCGCTGAGGAGGTCGTAGAGCATGAGCCGTCGAGAACGTTCGTCGGCAATGAGCTTAAGTCTCGGCCTTACTAGG
>JAJRYU010000165.1 GCA_024275615.1 Planctomycetota bacterium | reverse complement strand
CTCGTCGGTTCGTCGGCGATCAAGAATTCGGGATTCTGCGACAGGGCCATGGCAATCATGATTCTCTGCAATTCCCCACCGGAGAAATGGCAAGCCCGATCCTCAAGGCGAGCTTCAGCATCCTCAAGACCGATTCGTTCCAGCCAGCCGATGCTCTCGGAGCGCAGACGATTCGCAACCACACCGGCAAGGCGCAAGCGTTCGGCGAAAAGTCTGCCCACAGTGAATACCGGATGAAAAGCCAGTCTCGGCTCTTGAAAAATCAAGCCTATGCGGGATCCACGCCAACTCGATTGAAAAGGAACCTCATCGATGGTGACCTCACCGGCGCTACGTTTGACCCCAGGGGGGAGCAAGTCGAGCACACTCAATGCGACGCTGGTTTTTCCGCTTCCGGATGGGCCACAAAGGGCCAGGGTTGAGCCACGAGTAAGGTCAAAATTGAGAGCATCAACCAAGAGATGGCGACTACCATCGGCTGATTCTCTGTACAGGACGAGATTCTTGACTTTGAGGCCCATGGCTCTAGATTAGCCGACAATGGCGATTCTGAACACCGGTATTCGTTTTAGCGACGAGAGCTACAAATCTTGCGGGCAGCTTTGAGCAAAGACTGGGTGTAGGGGTGCTGAGGAGCCTCAAGTATGGCGTCCGTCACTCCCCGTTCCACGATTACGCCTCCTTGCATCACCGCCACTTCATCAGCCATGTATCGCACAACAGCAAGATCATGGCTGACGAAAAGATAAGAAAGGCTCCGTTTCCTCTGAAGTCGGATGAGTAGTTGCAAGATACTTGCTTGCACTGAGACATCGAGAGCCGAGACCGGTTCGTCAAGGAGAAGAAGAGAAGGCTCCGGAGCCAAAGCTCGGGCAATGCCCAAGCGTTGTTTTTGCCCGCCAGAGAGTTCTTGGGGCAATCGGCAGGCTAACTCTGCGTCCAAACCAACATCTTCGAGAAGTTTCTTGGCTTTGGCACGCAAGGTGGTTTTCGAGCTTCTCGGCAAGGCCTCAGTGACAAGACGCCACGCCGGCCAACGGGGATCACAAGATGCGGTGGGATCTTGAAATACCATTTGCAAATGATTGCGCTTAGCACCGGGACGCCAATGTCGCTTGGCGGTTGCCACGTCGCCCTTGACCATCACTGAGCCTTGGGAAATAGGCAATAGACCTGAAATCGCCTGGAGCAATGTGGACTTACCGCAGCCACTTTCGCCGACGATCGCTAGGCAACGCCCGAATTCCAGTTGCAAAGACACATCACGGACGATGTTTGTGTTGCCCCTTTGTACATAGAGATTCTTGATGTCCAACATCGTCATCAAGAGCCCCCATTTCCGGAGACGAAACACGCCACGCCACGGTTGCCTTTGTACTCAAACTCGGGAGCAGTCAAAGCGCAGCCCTCAATCGCCACTGAACAACGAGGCACGAAGGAACAGCCGCAAACAACCGCCCCGGCAAGAGGAGGCCTGCCGGGAATACCGACCAAGTCTTTTTTCTCGCCATCTAAGCTTGGCCGAGCGTGGAGCAGGGCCCGGGTGTAAGGATGCAATGGGTTGGCAAGAACCTCCGCTGTTGGCCCTGATTCCACAATCACACCGGCGTACATCACTGCGACCTGATCACAGAGATAGTCGACGACACCCAGATCGTGACTGATGAACAGCAAGGACATTCCTCGGTCTCGGATCAGCTTCTTGAACAAGTCCAGGATTCTCCCTGCGGTTGTGACGTCAAGTGACGTGGTGGGTTCATCGGCGACTAAGACCTTTGGATCCAAAGCGATCGCGAGCGCTATCATAACCCTTTGGTTCATGCCTCCAGAAAGCTCGTGGGGAAAGGCGCGCATCACTCTATCCACTTGGTCGAGTCCGACCTCCCCTAATAGAGCCTCTCCTCGGCACTTCGCTTCTTTTCTTGTCAATCCACCTCGGACACGGAGAACTTCTCCAAGTTGCTTGCCGATTCGAAAATGTGGATCGAGACTGGTAGAGGGGTTTTGAAAGACCATGCCCACGGCTTGCCCCCTGAGCGCACGAAGATCTTGGTCACGACAACGGATGACGTCCACGCCATTGACGCGGAGAACATCCGCAGTAACTACGGCCCTATCCCCAGCCAACCCCAAGAGGGACAGACCAGTGAGGCTCTTGCCGCTACCACTTTCTCCCACAAGCCCTACGCTTCGGCCCTCGGGAATGCTCAAGTTGACCCCGCGCAGGACCTCGATGGGGCCCAAGCCGTTTGGGAAACTCAAACGAAGTTCTTGGACGTCCACGGAGGTCACGCTCTATCCTCCTTGGGGTCAAGGGCATCGCGAAGACCGTCACCAACAAAATTGAGTGCCAAGAGTGTCAAGCAAAGCGCTACGGCGGGAAAGATGAGCATCCACGGATACTCACGAAACAGCGATGCGCCTTCAGCGAGGAGAGATCCCCAACTCGCCGCTGGAGGTTGCACACCCAACCCGAGAAAGGAAAGAAAGGCCTCTTCGATCATCACTCTGGGAACAGTCAAGGTACCATAGATGATGATGGGTCCCGAGACATTCGGCAAGATGTGGCGGGTGATAATGAAGGCAGCGCTCTTCCCGGCAAGCTTCGAAGCCTGAACAAAATCCCGGTTCCGATAGGTGAGAACATTGGTCCGAACGATGCGTGCCATGGTCAACCATGAGACAGCACCCAAGCCAATGAAAATGTTGACCAAACTCCTGCCGAACCACACCATGAGAATGATGACGAAAAACATGTAAGGCAGGCCATAGAGAACATCAACCACGCGCATCATGAACGCGTCGGTACGGCCGCCACAATAACCAGCGACGGCGCCCCAAGTCACGCCGATCACAAGCGCAACAGCCGTAGCCACCAAACCAACCAGCAGACTCACGCGGCCCCCACTTGCGATACGAGCCAGTATGTCCCGGCCTTCGTAGTCAGTCCCAGCCCAGTGCTGATCACTTGGCGCGGTCGGGCCAACGGAGAGATGCTGCGTCGATGGGTCCTCAAACCATAGAGCTGGCAGGATCACAACAAAAAGAGTGACCAACACCAAGCAGATCGACCCCACAACGGCTCCACGATTGCGTTTGAATCGTTGCCAGCCAGAACTACTGCGAAGGGCGCTGGAGTTCATTGATGCCCTCTCGTGCGGGGATCCAAAAGTCCAACAAGAGCATCGGTGGCGAAATTGGCAGCAATGAGGAGTGCGCTGTAGACAATGACTGCTCCCATGACCAGAGTGTAGTCCCGATTAAAAGCCCCATCGATGAGGGTATTCCCCAATCCGGGAATATCGAAAACCCGCTCAATAACAACAGAACCCACCGCCAGCCCGGCCAAAGCTGGCCCTAACCAAGAAACGACAGGCAAGAGAGCTTCCGGCAGAGCATGGACCAAGAGCAAACGCCGTTCACTGAAACCCCGTGCCCGAGCAGCCCGCACGTGGTCCCTTGATAGAGCTTCAATGAGCCCACCCCGCACCATCCGAGCAATGATCGCAATGTAGAGAAAAGACAAGCTCAAGGCTGGCAAGACCATGCTCGTTGGTCCGGCCCACCGTGATTCGGGCAAGAGGTCCAACTTCATGGCGAAGACCCATTTCAATAACGGACCGATGACGAAATTGGGAACGCTGACACCGATCAATGCGAGTACCATGAGGGCATGGTCAATGGGTCGATTACGTTTTTCCGCAGCCCAGACTCCAAGGACGATACCGACAGCCAGACTCAAACCGAGCACAACGAATCCCAGCGATAGACTGACAAGCAGACGTGGCGCAATGAGCTCGGCAACGGTGAAATCCGGCCGGGACATGGAATGTTTCATGTCCGGGGGCCAAGAAGTAAGGCCCTTCAAGTAATGACCGAGCTGGGCGACGTTCGATTGATCAAGGTGCCATTCTTGTTGCAATGCCCGCCTCGCCTCCGGGGGGATTTCCCGCTCTAGGTCGAAGGGACCGCCCGGCGCGGCTTTCTGCAGCATGAAACTGGCGATGACGACAACAAGAAGAGTCACAACACTCTGAAGACTGCGAAAAAGAAAGCGCCTCATCATGAGGAAGCCACTCTGATAAACTTGGGCGGGTGAATGTTTCGGCTGTTTTCGTAGAAGCCTTTGAATCGTCCTGGTCGTAGCAAGTACGCTGTACGGTAGAAAAAAATCGGAATGATGGCCGGATCCTCGATGGTCACGATTTCTTCTGCTTGTCGCAACAAGGCAAGACGCCTCTTGGCATTCGCCGTCTCTGAAGCCTGGTCGAGCAAGGCGTCATACTCGGCATTCTTCCAACTACATCGGTTGCTTGATCCGTCAGAGCGAAAGATGTTGAGAAAAGTGACGGGATCGCTGAAATCGCCGATCCAATTGCCCCGAGAGATCATGTACTCACCGGCGCGTTCCTTGGCAAAGTGAACCCTCTTTTCGCGGTTTTCTAGGAGAACTTCGATGCCAAGCTCCTTGGTCCACATTTGTTGAATTGCCTCGGCAATGGCGCGGTTTTTGACATCTGTGTTGAAGGCAATGGTGATAGGCGGCAACCCATGACCGCCTTCGTGCCCGCTTGCCGCCAAGATAAGGCGCGCTCGATCAGGATCGAAGGCCAGTCCTTTCGTGCCAACGCCAAGCCATGGGACACCTCCGGTCATACACAGCGGAACAAGACCTGTCGCCGGGGTCTCACCCAAACCCGTGACAAATTTCGTGATCGCTTCCCGGTTAATAGCCAAAGCCAATGCTTGCCGGACCCGCACATCCCGGAAGACCTCTTCTTTCATGTTAAGGCGAAGAAAGAAAGTCGCCAAGAATTCGGGAGCTCTGAGGTAGGGGCTCAAGGTAGAGTCTTTTCGCCAAGCGCGGACCTTTTTGGGGTTGAACGTGCGTACCCAATCTGACTCACCAGCAAGGAACTGATCAATGGCTGTATCGACTTGATCCGTAGAAAGATAGTCAATGCCGGCGAGTTCGACCTGAGCTTCGTCCCAGTAGTTCTTGCTCTTGACAAGACGCAGAAGATCGCCCAAGCGTCGTTCCTTTACTTGGAAGGGCCCGTTGCCAACAATGTTCTCAGCTCGGGTCCAATCTCGTCGGCAGCGTTCGACAACATGCCGCGGCACCGGGGAGTAGGTCGGAAAACTCAGGAGTTCAAGAAACCAAGGTGTCGGTCGTTCTAAGGTAACTGTGAGGTGGTGGTCGTCCAACACCAAGATGCCCACGTTATCAAAGGAACTCAACCGACCTTGATGCCAATCCTTGGCTCCTTTGATGGCGTAAAGCACATCCACGTAGGGCGCCGAGATGTAGTACTTCTGATCGGCGAAGCGACGACTTGGATCCGATGAAGGCGGTGTCAAGACACGGCGCCATGCGTAATAGAAATCTTGAGCCGTAACTGGCGCACCATCACCCCAAAGACAAGGACGCAGGACAAAGGAATAGGTTAAACCGTCAGTGGAAATAGTCCAGCTCTCGGCCACGCCCGGTAGGGGTTCCAGGGTCTTAGGATGAGCAATGGTCAGACCTTCAAAAAGAGCCAGGGAAATGCGTTGGTCCTCTGCACCGGACTGCAGGCCTGGATCCAGAAATGATGGATCAGCCATGTTGTTCACCACAAGAACATGGGGATCCCGCAATTGAGGCTCACCGGTAAATCCACAGGCAGCCAAGGTTAGGGCGATAAGAATGATCCAAGCCATTTTCATGAAAGACATTATGGCGTTCTCGGGGTACGGAGGCACAAACAAAGATGAAGAGCCCGTGCGCAAGTGCTCGGGTAAATTTCCCCTGCTATATGCGAGACTTCTCTCAGCGCGTTCCCTGAGTAAGATGGCTTGCCCCCGTTACCAAATTCAGGACTTGATCATGATGACCTCTCGCCTCGCATTGCTTCTCTTGTTCTCTACGTTTTCGCTTTTGTTCTGGCAAATGCCCTCCTCCGCTGGTGCCTTCCAAGATGAAGAAGAAGAGGTCAAAGAGCAGATCGATAATCTGCCAGACAAGCTGTCCGCGACCGGTTTCTACAAGTCAACTGAGAAGAAGATTCTGTCTGATAGTCTCATCCCCTATCAGGTGCGCGCTCCCCTTTGGACTGACGGCGGCCACAAGGAACGTTTCATCCTGGTGCCCAAGGGCAAGAAAATTGGCTTCAAGAAGGACGGAACGTGGGACTTCCCAGAAGGCACGCGCTTCATGTTCACCATCTATATCGAGGAAGAAGGAGACCGCCTCTATCTCGAAACACGTATGCTCGAGAAGAACGGCAAGAAATTGACCTTCGCCAGTTATGCTTGGGATGAAAACCAAAAGGACGCCACACGACACAAGGATGGTTACACCTTCTACGCCAACTACGGTCACAGCACACAGGTTTGGAAGTTAACACCTGACCTACGTTGCTTTCGCTGCCACGACAAGACGTCATCCCTCATCTTGGGGGCCAAAACAGCCCAGCTCAACATGGACATCCTTGTGGCTGGCAAGAAGATCAACCAACTCAAACACTTCGAAAACCTAGGCATTCTCTCTGGGCTCCCTAAGGATCTCAATGACTTGCCAAAACAAGTTGACTACAAGAACAAAGAAATTTCCTTGGATGACCGAGCGCGAAGCTATTTGGACATCAACTGTGGCACGTGCCATGTGCCTGGGGGCAACGGCAGTGGCACCCTAGATCTGCGCATGAAGACGCCCATGTACGAAACTGGCCTCATCCGACTCAATGAGGATTTCGAAATGACCGCAGGAGTGCTCTATCCTGGAAAACCGCGGCGATCAAAGCTCGTCCGTCGCATGCGCACTGTCAGCGACTTCCGCATGCCCGACGAACTCTCAACGGTGCCGGACATGGAAGGCATCAAGTTGATTGAAGATTGGATCAAGAGCAAGAAATAGACCAAGAATACAGCATCAGATTCTCCTGCTCTCCGTGTCCTAGCGTCAGGCTATTCTCGACATATCGAGCGGCGGCAAACGTGATCAACCGCCGCCACTTCCGGTTCGCCAGTTTGGACGCGCGATGCTGTTTCTGGAGCAACTCATTTGCTACGGCGTTGCGAGTAAAGACACAAAAGATGACGCCTTCTGCTCCGGCTTCTCACTTCCTAATGTCGAAAGTACAGAAGAATCTCCGCCTGCTCTCTCTCGCTAAACCCGCCATTGCCGCGAGCAAGTTGGATTTCATCTGACAATTGTCCGGCTATTGTGGCAACGACTTCGATTCTGTTGTTGAGAATGACTGCGAGCTCACGCCCCCGCATTCGAGTTGAGAAAGACTTCATCTCTTCTTGTCGATTTTTTGCGAGATAGAGAGTGAGAGCCTTTCCGCCTCGAGAATCGATCGACTTCTCGGCAAGGCGGAAATCTCGTTGGTCAAAAAAACCTCGCCCGATATTTTTCTTGAGTGTTGGGTCAGAATAGAACCAGCGACCTCTAACACCCCAAGGTTTCTTTGCCACGTCTTCCCGCCACTTCGTGTCGATCTCAAGTCTGCCAGCGTCAGTTGTAGATCGGGGATATATGGGCGCCAAAGGGTACCAAGCGAAGCCATTCAACTCGAAGGTCTGAGTCCGGGAGTCTGCGGTTTGCGCCCGCATGGCGTTGATGCGCCGCTTGTCAAACTGCTCCTTGTTGAATCGAGCAACACCGGCGACGTCCCCATCAAGGGCGACACAAGAAAGACGCATCTTCCGTGTCCTGTCACTTGAAGTGAATTCCCCCTGCTGCTTGGAACACGACAGCAAGATGAAGCCGACGGCTAAGGCCATCACCATGAAAAGCCTTGAATGTTGCATGTAGCTCCCTCCATTTTCATGACGCCAGTGGAGGCATCAACGCTAAGAGAATCTCTGGTGGACGAAGATTATTTTCAAACAGACCACGAAGAACCAAGTTGATGGCAGCAGCCCCGTGAAACGGGATAACCTGTCCTTTAGCAACCCACTCTCCGGTTTCTGACTTGGGACGAGTCTTGGAGCGAGGGACTCAAGTGACCAAATGGCAAGACAATGGCACTAGATCGCGAAATTATGGCGACTCATCTCTTATTCAAAAGTCATCGCTTGATGGGGCCCTTCGGCCTCAAGAACCCACTTGTTGAGGTCCGTGATACGTCGCCGCGCATCTTTGACGTTGGCTTTTTCACCCCGGGCAAAGGCCGCTTCCAAGAGTAGGCGAAGCGCCTCCATATTGCGTGGATTTTGCTCGCTATAAGTTTTCAACAAGGCCATCGCCTCATCCGCCTTCGGCCCCGTGAACGAAACACCGAGATCATCGGTCAAGAAACCAAAGACGACAAAGAACCATGCAGCAGGACTGGCGGCACCGCGCTCAATGCGTTCAACGGCTGCTCGAAAGCTCTCGCAAGCCTGCGCGACATGGCCTTGGCCACCAACAATGCGGCCCAAAGTAAAGAATGCTTCTGGCCGATTCGCGTCCAGCTCCATGGCTTGTGTACACAGGGCAATCCCATGTTGCTCTTTGGAAATCTCAACATATTGGTTGGCAGTTCTCATCAAGGAATCATAAGGATCGGCCAAGGAGTCCAATTCCTCGTCATCACGCCATTCGTTTGGATCCTCTGGCAAAATCATGGCACAGGCTTCGACATCTTCTTCCGCCACCCAAATGCCAATTTGCGAATCATCTTCCAGGTCGTCCAAGCCATCACGCCCCATCACCGCATCCACGCCCATTCCTGCTAAACTCGAACAGGCAAAACCAGCGTCGGCCGGCGAATGGGTGACGAAAACCCGCCTCAGTCCTCGAGGGATTTCATCGGTATCGATTTCCTGATGAGGTGCCAAGGGACTCCGTTTTAGGATCCCATCGTAAACGGACCGGGGAGTGGTTTGTAAGCGAAGATCGCCGCAGGGCGGACAAATCTCAGCTTCAGGTACAAACTCGACGAAGCAGTTGAGGCAAAACCGGATCTCCTCTTCCGGAGTCTCGAACATGTCCTCAACATATTTTTCTTCAACGGTATCCAGAGACGCCGGTCGCTTGATGCTCTCCACCAGTTCAACTTGGCAGTCAAAACAGGTGTCAAATCCATCGCGATATTCAGTTTCACATTTCGGGCAAATCGGCATTTTGACTCTCTTCGGGTTTCGAACATTCTACGCCACGCGCACGACACCTCAAGGCTCGATCTGGGCTCGCCAGGCCCGGAAGCTCAAATTTCCTCCTCCCATGAGTGGCAAGAAGACAAGGAGATTCCTCAGCCTCAAGTGAACTGCAAGAAATCGTCTGGCACCGTATAATCAGGACATGTTGGAATTCGCTAAGAGACCTTTCGCGTTAGTTTTGGGTGCAACCATCCTTGCCTTCATGCCGCTTTTGTTTGGCGAGCTTACGGCAAGAGATCTCGAGCTTGTCGCCAACGAACCGGCCTTTCACGGGGCAGAAAGCCCAGGAGTCTTGTTTGGACGCACAAGTCCGCCCCGACAACCAGATGGTCGCTTTGAACCGATAAGCGCCTTGAGCTTGGCAAGCGAACTCGCGTCAACACCAATGAGTGCCTTAGTTCCGCGCCTCTCCAACCTCGTCCTAATCTTGCTCCTGTCTTTCTTGTTGTTTCGACTGCTCCTAGTCCTAGGAGCCAGGGAGTGGCACGCCGCATGGGCGTGTGCTCTCTTCGCCGTTCACCCCACCCATGTCGAAGTGATCGCCACCTTGAGCGGGAGATCTCCACTTGCAGCCAACGTCTTCGCCTTGACCGCTTTGCTCTTCATGATGCAGCCAAGGAAATCACTGGCCCTGTCAGGCGCAGCCAGTCTATTCATCTTCATGGCGGTTCTATGCCAAAAGGGCGTCGTGCTTATCATCCTCTTGCCGATGTTTGTCCAATGGGCTGGAGGAGCGAAAGTCTCTTGGCGCGAGCTTCATTATCGCCCCCTTCTTATCGGGGCCGCCGCAGCCATCACTCTTGGATTCGTCGCCAGCGGTTCCTTTTTCCCTCATGCCAGCGGCCGTTTTCTTGACCCAGGCGACTTCGCAAGCCGACTCGGCGTCAGCCTCGGATTGATCGGCACGCACTATTCAGCTCTCCTCATCTATCCTAGTGCCATGACACCGGATCCAAGTGCAAGTTCCCTGGACTTGCTTCGTGGCGTCCCCATCCTTCTGGGTATCGCGATTCTGAGCTTGTCAATATGGGCGATGATTCGGATGCGGGGAAAGGCCGCCATTTTGGTCTTGGGAATCTTGGTTTGCAGTATTGGAATCGTCCCGACTCTGCCGTTCTTTCAAGGTGACTTGCCATCTCAAGTGAGTGTCTTTGGCGCCACCCTAGGAATTCCATTCATCTTGGTCGCCTTGTTCGCCAGGTTCGAATTACAGATTCTTAGGCGTCGTTACGTCTTCATCTTGCCGGGATTGATCTTCGTTCTCTGCACGATCCGTTCCTTCACCTGGTACTCGGAAGACATACTCATGAGCACACTGCCAGGAGGTTGGGGACCGCGAGCTTACCTCAGGGAATCCGAGCACAAAAGAACT
>JAJRYU010000164.1 GCA_024275615.1 Planctomycetota bacterium | reverse complement strand
TCAGAAGAGCGCGAATCATGTGTGGGTGCCCAATCGCAATGGTATTTTCGTGGCCATCGGCGCCGCTTGGGCTGAAAAACTAGCTGCCGATGTCCTTGTCGTCGGTTTCAATGCGGAAGAAGCACGGACTTTTCCGGACAATTCGTCCGATTTCGTGGCTCGGCAAAATGAGGCCTTGCAGTATTCAACCGCAAATGGGGTTGAGCTCATCGCTCCGACGTTGAAATGGACCAAAGCCGAGATTGTTGCCGCTGCCCGCGAGCGTGACTTGCCTCTTGAATTGGTTTGGTCCTGCTATGACGGCGGCGACCAGGTCTGTGGCGTTTGCGAAAGCTGCAAGCGCTTTGATCGCGCTCTCGATGCCGCCGATGCTCGGAGTTGGTTTGAGAACCGCAAACAGAGAATGTTTAAAAAATGAACGCGACACGACACTTAACCATCATCGCTGCATTGCTCATGTTTCTAAGTGCCTGCCAATCACCAGAGATTCGTCATTCTGACGAGGACTTTCGGTCGACGCCAGATCTTACGGCTCGGAATATCACCGAGATATCTGTCTTGCCGTTTGAAATCGGCCCAGCCGTCGCCAGCGAGTCCATCACGGACCGGCAATTGCCGGCGCGCAAGATGCGTCGGATGGTGCGTGGCTATTTGATTGAAAGAAAGAACTATGCCGTTCCGTCGGCAACTTGGATCGACGACCGTTTGAACGAGTCCAGCTCGCTGGAAACGGATGCCTTGCTCAATGTGTCTGTTTTGCAGTGGGACACGAGTAGCCTAGAGAAGCGTGGCGTGATCTATGCGACCGCGACGTTTGAACTGAAATCGCCGGATGGCAATACGCTTCTTTGGCGTTATTCATGCCGAGATTTTCAACTTGTTGTCGATGCACCCTACGGTGGGCAAGCGATTGGTGGCAACAATCTAACGGCCGCTCGTCTCCTGGCAGAAACAGCTCTTTCACGTTTGCCGCGCAAGTAAAGAAAAAATGCCGGACAGACGTCCAGCCCGGTCGCTTCGCAACGACTGTGGGTGCAATGGGTCTCTGTTCGTTACGTACGGGTCTTGGGTGATCGTGTGCTACAGAGGGAAGGAAGACGTCATTGTTTCCTGGCCGCTTCCAACTTCAATGGGCGTGAGCCCGCGTAGGAATTCAACTCGCTCATGAGGTAGGCCTTAATGACGAACGCCCCCTTGGGAGAATGGCTCGGCAACTGAATCGTGGCTGAAAACGCTCCGTCGCTGATACGAGTCGTCGTGCTGGCGATGATCTTGCGATTGGCCGCCTCGTAGTTTTTCTTGATCTCGTCTGCTGCCAGTTTCTTCTTGGGATTGAGCCTTGTGATTGGAAAGACAATGCGATCGCGTTTGGCTTCGACCGTCACCAAGACGGATCCTTCCGCCATGCCTTGCAGGCGACCCTCGACAACAAGTTCACTGCCAACTTGGGCGCTCTTGACGGCCTCAAGTGTGATTGTTTGCTGAGGCCGCCTGAGTCGTGCCGCTGGGTCGCCGAAGAGGACGTACATATCGCGGTGATCGCGCATGAGTCGGTTAACGTCCAACTTACCAACGAGACCGACGGCCATCTTGGACATGGGGTCTTTTTGCCAATTCTTGATGATGGCCAACTGGGATCTTCTCAAGACCTGACCGATGGTCAGTTCCTCGGCGGCGAAAAGGCCTTGCAGCAATTCCTTGCTCAGCAGAGAATTTGGAAACGGGTGAGAAATACGTGTCGCGCCAATGAGTGCCAAGGGACCATGAGGTCGGCGCATGAGTTCCTCGCCAATGCTGTCCCGTGTGGGATTATCAAAATGGGCAGTGCTGCAGGCGATGATTGTCATGAGCGGCGGAGTTTCGCCGACGTCGACACGGCTCACATCTTTGAGATTCAGGATGGGGAATCTCTTCTTGCCAATTCTCAGCCGATCGAATCCTTGAGCGTAACCGTGCCCCATGTAGGTGTAGACCAATGCCCCCTCGTTGAGGCGATCGATGACCTTTTGATTGAATTCCAGGGGTGGGTAGAGGTAACTCGATGAGCGACTGGCGTAGGTCATCGTCACGTCGTAACTTGCTGGAATGACATCAGTCAAAATCCTTCGAGCGTAGCGCTCCATAAGTGTGTCAATCATCGGCCCGAAACGCCCTTCGCTGGCGATGAAGTTGAGGCGTTTGTTCCAGCTGCCAACGTGCGCTGTTGATTCGTAATTGATCGTCCGATGAATCATCTTGAGAACTTCGTCGTCTCGCCGTGCCGGAAAACGTCCAATGGACATCTCCGGAGAATCTTCAGGTAAAAACGCCGAGTCGCTGCCAGTTTCACCATTGTAGAACGTTGTCGTTTCTATGGTGGGCAGGACGGCGCGTTGCGACTTCCAATTGACGTCGCGGTCAGCGTCGCCTGCCAAGAGGACGAATTTAGGCTTGGTTGTCCACGTCGCTCGCGCACTGGCAAGAAATTGTTGAATAGCCAGAGGAGAAAACTCGCCATGGTTGTAACTGTCGTAGATTTCTCGGTCGGTGACGACGATGGTCTTGAGGCCCTGCGCCTGACGATGCTTGGCCAAAAGTGGCATGAAGCTGGAGAAACGCTCTAAAGTAATGCAGACCCAATCAGCCCCGTCTTGTTCAAGGCGAAGGTTTCTTTTTGACCAAGGGGAGATCTTCTGAGCTTTCAGATAGCCGTCGGTATCGACGGCGATGATTCGCCGTGACTCTTGTGGCGTACAATCAACAACCGCACCATCAAGCCAACTCCTGCGCGCGACATCGTAGAAACGCGACTTAGCTCCACCGATATTGGCGAAGCGCATGCTGATGGGACCTGAAGCGTTGGGGACTTGCAAATCGTAGATGATCTGTGGTTGTTTCGTCGTTGGCCCGGTCAGTAGTGATTTGAATTGGAGCAAGATGGAGTCAATCAAGATGTCATTTCTACGAGTCGGGTTAACTTGGTTACCGACGTCGCGCCAGGTTGCTTGCTTTGACGTGTTGCGGATGGTCAAGACTGTTGCGGTCTTGATGAGAGACGCTGGAACGTCAAAACTGATCTCCCGCAGATTGCCACCACTCCACGATTTCTTGCCCACGACTTTACCGCCAAGTTCACATGTCATTTCTTGTTGAGCACTCTTAGAAGCAGGAGCGCGCAATCTGATCGTGACTTTAGCCGGATAGTTATCAACCGATCTTGGGCGTGGGGCGGGCCGCAAGAGAAAACTGTGGAAGTTCTGAGAGGGGACACCGGGTGTATTCGTGGCCGGCGGGATACGGGCCCAAAACCAATGAGCACGCTGGTCGCGCGGCAAGTCGAGAAGATCGCGGCGCACCGTCTTCATCGGGTCGTAGACGAGGTCTTCTTCAAATTCTTGCCGCAAGAGACAGGCTTCAAGTGTCTCCGCCGTCGGACGGGCGCGATGCAGGCGAACTCGCTGCCTCGCCGACTTGAATTCTAATCGGTAGACGCCGAGTTTGGAATAATGGGAGCGAGAGGCTTCGCCGTAAAAAGTAAAAGCACTGGAGCGATCGAAGCGGCCGTCATTCAGAGAACGGAACGCCATGGGAATTTCCACATTGCCACGCATGACTCTCATGCGTTCTGAATCGAGTGCGGGTTTCTTGAGGAAGGGGGCAAGATCGTTCCAAGTCACTTCATACAGGCCATCCTGAGCGACTTCGATACGGATCTTGTCGTTTGCAGTTTGGCCAAAAAGTGGCAGCATGAGGAAAACAAAGGCTATGGCTTGGATAACGATTCGATTGCGCATGCTGGGTATTCCCTTGGGATTGTTGCCCGAACTTGTCTTTTCGCCGGCTTCGGAGGACTATTCGCGCCAAGTATAGCCTGCTTGCCCTCATTGGCCAAAGGGCAAGGCTTCGCTTCGTGGGATGATCGGGTTTGATCATACACATTTGCCCCTGTCGGCACTGTGGGCTACAACGGGGTCAGGTGGTGGGTTGAAACATTCAGCTTGCTCATCATCATGGCCCACGGAGTCTTGATCAACCTATGCGCGTGTTGTTTGTCTATCCGAGCATTGATTGTCCTGCTGGAATAAACCACGGTTTGGCGGCCATCAGCGGCGTCCTGAAGGCGGCAGGCCACGAGACAAGACTCCTTCATGTCTGCGAGAAGCTCTGGCCCCTCCCAAGCTACGACGATGTTAAGGACATGGTTTCAGAGTATGAGCCTGGGCTTATTGGTTTTTCTGCCATGAGCCAGCAGTACGACTGGTGTGTCTCCATGGCGACGCAACTTGACCAAGACTTTGAAATCCCAACGGTTGTTGGCGGTGTCCATTGCACCATGGTGCCCGAAGAGGTGACCGCTGATGGTGCTTTTGATTTTGTCTGCGTGGGTGAAGGCGAATTGGCCATGCTGGAGCTCGTCGAGAGACTTGAGGCGAAGAAAGACCCGACTCGTGTTGCCAACATGAGGATACCGAAGTCGAGGATTCAGCGGGTCTTGAAACGCTTTCCCAGTACCCAAGTTCGCACTTCAGAATCGTTCGCCGGCCCAATCATAAATCCCGTTGGTGCGTTTCCTGTGCTCACCGAGTTAGCACCCAAGGACTATGAGCTTTTCGATCTAGATCACATTATTCGCGAACGTCACGGTTGGATGGGAATGCTGACGTCAAGAGGTTGCCCTTACAAATGCACCTACTGCTTCAACAAGGAAATCGTTGATCGCTATCTTGATGATGGCGGGGCAGAAAAAGGCAAGGACTATCTTCGCCACTACGAACTCTCCCGCATCATCGATGAAATCAAGACACTCAAGCGCCGCCACCCTCACATGACCACGCTCATCTTTGACGACGATCTCTTCACGTTGAATCGCCAATACGTCAAGGAGTTTTGCGATGCCTACATTGAGGCAGAAATCAACCTCCCTTTTGTCGTCAACGCCCACGTGCAGAAGTTTGATGAAGAGATGGCCGAGAATCTGTCACGGGCTGGGTGCATGATTGTCAAATATGGTTTGGAAAGCGGTAGCGACGAAGTGCGAAGAAATGTGCTTTGGCGTTATATGACCAATGAGAAGATCGCCGCTTCATTTCAAGCGGCGCACAAGTTCGATCTGCACACGTCTGCTTTTGTGATGTTTGCCTTACCCCATGAAAACTGGCAACAGATCCAAGAGACGATCAAGTTGTGTGCGCGGGTCAAGATGGGCCGATTCCGCTGGGCCATCTTTTTCCCCTTCCCCGGGACCGCCGGTCACCGCATCACCATGGAAGCAGACCTCATTGATCCGGAAAAAATGAAAGGTATGGGGAATTACTTTGATGGTTCTTGCCTTCGATTTGGCAAGGAACATGACCTTCTGATTGAGAAACTCGGCAAATGTTTCCATTGGTGGGTGAACGCTGAAACTGATTGGCCGACAGCCCCGTTCTACCGCAGCTTGGTTGAGGAAATCGAATCGATGACACGAACTCAATGGGATGCGGCCAAAGAATCCATCCAAGATCGTGACCGTGACATTTCCGAGCAGTTTCTCCGCCAAGGGCTACCTCACTATAGTATCCGCTACAGTCATGTTATGGCGGTTCACTCCGACTTCGTTGATTGGGAACGTCGTCAATTGGCAAAAAGCGGGACCCATGGCAATCTGAGCGACTATAGCCTCGATTGAAGTCCTGGCTTCTTGATTCGGAGTGAGGATTCTTCACGTCTCAGAGTTATGGAGGCGCCAATTAGTTTTCTTTTGATCAATCCTCGCTTATTCCTATGATCAACTCATCACTAAGTCTTTACCAAGTTACATGGTAGAGCGAACCCGTCTCCTCAGTGCCGTAGGTCCGGGTCCAGTCCACTTGCCGTTGAATCGATCTACAAGATAAGGGAGATGAGGATGCGTCTAGGTATCCGTTTCGGCCATCGTTTTGGCCTCGTTGCACTCATGTTGCTTGTTGTTCTGTCTTTGCGCCTGGGACAAAGGCCAAGTCAAGATGACAACGCTTATGACAAAGTTAAGGACGTTATCACCCGTGAGGGTTTCGACCACATGCGCCCCATTCATCGGCGAATGTTGGCGTCAATTGTCGAGAACAATGTAAGAACTGCGACTCCCACGATCGCAGCCTGTTGGGAATTCGCACCGACCGACCAGGAGGTGATCGATGCTTTCAACGCGGCGATCACCATGGGGGCAAGCACGGGTACAGAGTTTCAGCAAGCTAATCGCTGGAGCAACACGGCTCTTTCCGGTGGTGGGCTTAGCCAGGGGCAACCCACCATCATCACCTACAGCTTTGTTCCCGATGGCACGAATCTCCCCAGTGGTGTGGGCGAACCAACGGCACCAAGCAATCTTTTTTCCTGGTTGAATGGCATCTACGGCAATGCCGCTACGTGGCAAGCCATCTTTGCTCAAGAATTCACCCGGTGGAGCGACGTTTCTGGACTTACTTATGTCTATGAACCAAACGATGACGGCGTTTCCTTGTCAAGCGCTTCCGGTGCTGCGGGTGTGCGGGGTGACATCAGAATCAGCGCAAAGTTCATCGACGGCAACAGCGGTATCCTGGCCTACAATTCGTTTCCGAACAACGGTGACATGGTCTTGGATTCTGCCGACAATTTCTACACCAACACGAACAACAATTCCCGTCGTTTGCGCAACGTTTTTTCTCATGAACATGGCCATGGAGTTGGCATGTTCCACGTTTGCCCGACGGACGGTACCAAGCTTATGGAGCCCTTTATCAATACCGGGTTCCTCGGTCCTCAGCATGATGAGATTCTGAATGTACAGCGCCACTATGGCGATGCCAACGAGCCCAATGACACGGTTGTGGCGGCAACAGATGTGGGCGTACTTGCGGCCGGCATTTCAACCATCACGGGAGCAAGCACGGACGACAATACGGATACCGACGTCTTTAAGTTCACCACAAGTTCGCCCCATACGGTTGATATCACCTTGCGCCCAATTGGCCTGACCTACCCGGAAGGCCCTCAGACCGGATCGTGCAATACGTCGGCGATGTTTAACTCCCTAACAGTGAGTGACCTTGCCATAGAGTTCATTGACTCTGATGGCACGACTATCTTGGGGACGGCTAACGCCAATCCAGCGGGGCAAAACGAGCTTATCGCCGGCATCCTGTTGCCGAATTCCGGTGATTACTACGTTCGGGTTACTCCCGATTCCACCAACAATGTTCAGATGTACGAAGTCGATATTGACTTGGGTGTCTTTGTGCCAACGAATTTTGCCATTCAATTTCCAGATGGCCGTCCGGCTTCAATCGATGCTGACTACGTCAACCATCTTCGCGTCGAGACGGTCAACTTTACCGGGTCCCCGGACTCGGCCAATGCTTTCGTCTATGTCCGTGTCGATGGTGGCCCTTTTGTGCAATTACCCATGATCGACCAGGGCAATAGCATTTGGTGGGCGAACTTGCCCCCAGCCCCATGTTTCTCAAAGGTCGACTACTATATCGAAATGTTTCCTCTTGGTGGCGGACCTGCGGAACGAAGCCCCGCCGGTGCACCTGGCTTCTTCCACACAGCGGACGTTCTGCAAAGAAACACCGTGACAGTATTCTCGGACGATTTCGAAACGGACCAAGGATGGACTGTCCTCAACGAGGCATCATTGACGGGGGGAGCATGGGAAAGGGGAGTCCCTTCTGGTGATGGTACACGTGGCGACACCGTCGTCGACTTTGATGGTTCTGGAAACTGCTATCTCACGGAAAACGGAGCGGGTAACACAGACGTCGACAATGGCCGAACGAGACTGATTTCTCCTGTCATGGACCTCAGTGGGTTTGCCAGTGTGCGTCTCAAATACGCTTTTTGGTACAGCAATGATTTCGGCAATAATCCTAATCAAGACACGTTTGATGTTCATGTGCGGGAGAGCTCATCTTCATCTTGGGTTCTTGTGGAAGCCTATAATGCCAACGCGAACAATTGGCTGGAACGCGAGATCGTCATTGCTGATTTCATCTCCTTGACGTCAACATTCCAAATTCGTTTTCGTGCTCAAGATCTTGGCGGTGGGAGTGTTGTGGAAGCGGCAGTTGATGCTGTCATCGTTGAGGGCTGCCCCTTCGATAACGAGATTGGTCCACCGTCAGATGGCAGCGTGGGGCTCCACTTGGGGCCAGCGGCTCCGATTCTCTTCGTCAATTCCACAACCGGTGGCCCGGATCGTCAGGTCTTTGTCAACGTGAATACGCCCTATTTTGTCTCCTTGGCCAATCCTCCCGGATTTGCCGGAGCGGAATATGCCATGTTCCTCAAGATCGGTCGCCCAAGTCCGTTTGAGGCATTCCCCATCTCCTTGCAGGCTGGGGAGATGGCCTTCACACCTGCTTTGGCAGACCCCTTGAACCCACTCTTGTTCACTGTGGCTTGGACCGCTCCTAATCCTCCCGCAGGTGTTCTTGATCCCACGGCGACGTTGACACCTTGGTTTTCCGTCGCCAGTTCAGGGTTTCCTTTCCCGATCATCGCTTCTCTCCAAGTTGTGATTCTCGAAGGGCCAATCCTCAAGGTGTCGAACATGGTGACGTTGACGATCCAATAGGATTGACACAATGCGTTCTTGGAAAGGAGGTTGTGGATTAAGTCGCAACCTTCTTTTCTTATGTCAACAAAGTCGCGTGTTGACCTGGAGGAAGTGATGTTGAGCTGTTCCAGAGCATCGTCCGATAGGAGACAATGTACCGCACCTATGTTGTCTAAAGTCGTGCTATGAATGGGCATGCCGTTGATGAACAAAACCCAAGATCAGTCGAACCGCTCTTCTGCGCTCTATCATGAGATGCTTCGTATTCGTCGTTTTGAAGAATGCGTGAGCCGACTCCTTGGCGATGGTGTTCTGGGTGGTACGACGCACTTGTGCATTGGCCAAGAAGCGGTGCCCGTGGGAGTCTCGAGTTGCCTCACTCGAGACGACTACGTCGTGAGCAATCATCGAGGCCACGGGCATCTCCTCGCCAAAGGTGCAGAGATGGCTCCTTTGATGGCAGAGCTAGCCGGAAAGGTCAGCGGCTATTGCCGAGGTAAAG
>JAJRYU010000163.1 GCA_024275615.1 Planctomycetota bacterium | reverse complement strand
AGATGACACTTTTGGCACCAAGAACATCGTGCCCAGAGACAATTTCAAGAATAGCTGCTTTCGACCGCTCCGACGGTTGCTTAAAAACAAAGCGAAAATCACGACCGAGACGCACTTCATCGTTGGGAACCAAGACATGGGTCTTCATCTTCTTGTTGTTGATGAAAAGGTCCCTCCCTCCGAGCGCTTCTAGCTCAAAAGCGACTCCCCCATGAAAACTCGTCTTGCGTGACAGAACAGCGTGGCGAGAACCGAGATTCGCCAGAATCAGAAGATCTGCGTTTTGAGCCACGGCATTTCCAAGCACAATCGTGTCCGACTCGCAAACAACGTGTTCACCATGCTCTTCAACACTGAGAAGCCAAGTCTTGCCAACCGGCCCGTGGCCTGCTTGATCGGGTGCTAGATTGTCGTGGGGGGTGCCCAATGACGCTGCACGACCTTCGGCAGCCCAAGGCGGAAGCGGGGCTGCGTCAGGAGCGGGGGCCACCTTGGCCAGGACGTCAATCTCTTTCAGGAGTACAGATATCTCATTGCTGTCACCACCATCAGAGAACAACTCCTCCAGAAGACGGCGGGCCGCATCCAAACGACGGCGATTCATCAAGGCCCGCACTTCCGTCAGGGCCTGGGTACGTTTTGCCGACTTCTCATTGGCTATTTCCAAAAGACGCAAGGACCCGCGGTGGGCTGGAAGCTGATCCAAAACATCCAAGAGCCGACGCTTCGCATCATGCAAATCGCCCTTCTTGAGCGCTTGTTCCGCTGCGGCAAAGGCGGGTTCGACTTCCTTGCGCTTGGTTTTTAACTCTTTTTCCCATGCGGCAATGAGACTAATCCGTTTACCAAATCGGGACTTGGCCTCACTCAGACCGAGAGCAGCACCGTCAAAATCTCCAACAGAGAGCTTTTCCTTGGCGCCTGACAAGTGACTGAGTCCGATTTCCATTTTCTCTAATTGAGCGTCCAATCCGATGGCCTCACGAAGCCTCTCTACCAATCGCTCTGCGGCGACAAGATCATCTTCACTCAGACGAAGCATGGAACGCTTGGCGACAAATTCTCTGAGCTTGCGCTCGTCCGATTCAAGTTCGCAATTGAGACCGTCCATGTGCCGCCGTTTGAACAACGACCATTCCATCAAGAATGAGAGAATCGCTGGATCACTTACTTTGGCAGCCACCAAGTGTTTGACTCTGGAATGTGAGAGATCGCGAAAACCAGCGATCAAACCCGGGGCTTTCGGGTGTTGCTTTTCGGCTTCCACAAGAATGCTCTCAGCCTGGGCCGGATCTTTGGCGCAGACCTTGTTCGCAGTGAGCAAGAGAGCCTCAGCCGATGCTAATCGCTTTTCAATTTCACGGCTCAACTCACCTATTTCGTCAGTGCGATTCTCTGGAGCTATGGCATCAAGGATCTGGCAGGCACTCAAAAGGTCGCCACGCCCTATGTCGAGTTTGGCGCGGTAAAGCCTCGACCTCACACGGCCATCAAGTTCATCACGTTTCTTCTTGCGGTCGACCAATTCACGCTCTCGATCACGCGTTTCTAAGGTTGGCTCGTGGGCAGCAACATCTTGAATCTCAGCCAAGGCCAAGGACAACTCACCTCGATCTTCGTGGTCTTTGGCCTGTCTTTCAAGGGCGTCCAAAGCAGCCCTCCTGAGAGCCAAGGCTTTGAGATGCTCAGCGATCTCAGGATCCTCCAAGAGCCGTACGGCATCTTGATAGCACCCGTCATGAAAAGCCTGCCTGGCCTCTCGCAGCTTGAAGAACTGTCTGAACATGTGCACGTCCTAAACTCGCCCACGGGCCGATCCCGCCCGCGAATGCTCATGATACACCTTAATAATCCGCTCCTGGCACCCTCGCCTTTCCAGACGGAAGAGGTGCCAACCTCCAAGCCTTCGTGGCATTGGATCGATATTTTGGCAAAGGTCCAGACCTTCTGCTTCTTGAATGCAAAATTACTTCGGCTAACATGCTCCAGCCTTGCCGGAGTGGCGGAATTGGCAGACGCGATGGATTCAAAATCCATTTCTTGTAATGAGAGTGGGGGTTCAAGTCCCCCCTCCGGCACTTATCACACAAACACTGCGCTCGATGAGACTTACGTTCATCAGTGTGGTGTTTTTTCTGTGAAGACCGACTTAGGTGACTTGAGTGCCTCAGGAAGCGCCACGACCCGGGGTTTCGGGTTCCTGGTCGCCCAATCCTGTCGCTCTTGTTTCGGTCCCGCACTTCACTTTGGCTGTTTTATCGTCGCCAGAATCTCTTTCACGGCGAGGCGAATGGCCTGAGCAATCTGGCGGCCCCGCTCCGGATTGTGGATGAATCGAGATTTTCGCAGGATTTCAAGGCGCTCACGGGCTCGGAGAGCCCTTTTTCTCGCCCGCGGATAAGACTGGGAGTCGCGCGGTGCACAGGCGAGGCGGACCTCCATGGCGGCCACAAGTTTACCTAGCTCAGAATAGAGTTTTCTTTCTTCGTCTAGCCACCGATCGAGCATTGGGCCGTACTTTTCTTCCTCATGACAATCGACACACATGTCACGCGCCAGGGCAACTTGGTCGACACCTTCGTCAAAATCCGTGTGACAACCTATACAGGGAGCTTGATCGTTTTTCGGCGATGGCAAGGGCTTGAGACCGTCAAGACCGACGCCAGCCATCATTGAAACTTCATCCTGGTGACACTTGGAACAATCTTCATCTTCGTTGTGGTGACATTCAGTGCAGAACTTCGTGTCGATCGAAATTGAACCGTGTGCTCGTGAACGATCATGACAGTCGTCGCAAGCGAGGTCGGCCTTGCCGAGATGAGGAGGATGTGAAAATGGCAAGCCAAAAAATTGCAAGGGTTGGTCAACGCTGACGTGACAACGTGCACAATCCCCAGCCTGGCTGCCATGCGGTAGGAAGGAACGGTCCATTTCAACGACAACACCCGCAGCAACGGCGGCATTGTCCAGTTGCGACTGAGCCGAAGCAAAAAGAGACTGGGCAAAAATGATGTTGTGAACGCCATTGGCTGCCTTAATGCGATCGACATCGCCCCGTGCCGATCGCAACCAGAGTGCGACCTCGGGAGACGCCTTTTT
>JAJRYU010000162.1 GCA_024275615.1 Planctomycetota bacterium | reverse complement strand
TGCGGCAAGACGAGCTGCGGCTTGAAGCTTACGAGAGACAATTCAAAGCAATGGCTGCTGAAATTCCCCAAGCTCCCGTGACAACGCAGAACCCAGAACGGGTTGGAATCTTGCAGGCGCTGATAAAAGCGCGGGATGCGCTGACCGTTTCGCCATACAAAAACGGAACTGAACAATATGCAAGCTTGGAAAGAACGGTTTCCGGTCTAGTTAAGGCCTTGGAAAAGGAAAAACCACTTCTCACCATTCAGCCCGACCCAATACCCAATACCCAAAAAGACCTTCTCTTCCAGCAGATTGAGCTCTTGAAAGTAGATGTACGCAGCCAGAAGATGGCTGTCAAAGAAAACAAAGCGGCGCTTAATGCCGCGAAAATAGAGCTTAAGAAACTGACGCAATTGCAGGATCCTCTGAGCAAGTTGAAGAAGGGCCTATTGGACCAGGAGATTCGCCGGGACAACAACAAGTTCCGGATGGAAGCACTAGTTAGACAGAGGTACATGCTTGAAGCCAAGATTTTTGGTGATCAAACGGTCCTTCAAGGTGCAGTTCTTCCCACAGCGCCTGACGGGAACTCTAACATGGTTTTTCTCACCGTTGGTGTTGCTCTTTCCCTAGCGGTTGGTTTTCTATTGGCTGGAATGAGCGGCGTCCTTGACAAGTCGATTTGCGCACCAGTCGAAATCCTCAAGAATGCGGACTATACTCTTCTTGCGACCATTCCAGACTACCGTAGCAAGCGGCAGATGCGACGAACCAAGAAACTGTATGGAACTCGCAAGAGTTCGGGTGTGGGCATGCCCTGGCCTGAGGCGTTCGCCAATTTGACCTGCTATGGCTCAGCACAAAAAGACTATTCCTTGTTGACTGACCAGCTTGATCTCTGTTCATCCCTTTTGCAGCTAGAGAAATCAACTCAACGAGGAGCGCGCGTGTTGGCGTTCACGAGCGTCAAGGGAGGGGCTGGAGTCACAACTTTCGTTGCTAATCTGGCGATGCGGGTCTGGCAACGAACCCAGAAGCGAGTTCTCATCGTCGATTGGAATCAAAGGAAACCAGGTTTCACGGCAATTGATGCCTCTCAAGCCGAATTCGGTCCAATTCGTCTTCTTGCCGAAAACGGTCCCTTGCTCTCAACAGACGTTTCAGAACCGGTGGTCGGTAAGGTTCGCTCCATCGAAGCGATCATCGAAGAGTTTAAAGAACAATTCGATCTCATCCTTGTGGATTGTGATCCCGTACTTGGCTATGGCGACGTCATGAAGGTCTTGGGATTTGTGAGGGATTTCGTTTTTGTGGCGAAGGCAAACACGGATAGTTCTAATGACATCGCTTTTGCAGCGGGCCTCGTAGAGCAAGGTGGAAGCCGAGTCAGTGGACTTGTCGTCACTCATCGCCGTTTTCATGCCCCCGGTTTCCTCGGGGCGGATGGCCCCATATAGCTCATTCAATAAGCGAGACCTCTGGCATCGAAACTTGTCGCCCCATGGAGCAAAATCAAGTTTGGTTACCTTGAGTTGGCGACGATGAATCGCCTTTGATGAATCCAGATGAAATAGACACCGAAGAATCATCAAGATGCCAAAAACGAAAACCAACAAACGGTCTGTCTTCATCACTGTCGGTGGTCATATGCCTTTTGACCGCTTGATTTCTTGTGTTGATGAGTGGGCATCGACCAAGGACGATCTGGATTTCTTGGCCCAAATCGGTCCTGGAGACTACACACCGAGACATATGAATTGGGAACGCAATCTCAGCCCAATTGAATACGAGAGTCGGATGAAATCATCTGACTTGGTCATTGCCCATGCTGGAATGGGGACGATTATCAGCGCCTTGCGTTTCTCAGTGCCCATGATCTTGATGCCGCGGCTCGCTAGGCTGAATGAAATGCGGAATGACCATCAGGTCGACACCGCTGAGCGCTTCGATCAACTTGGACTTGTTGAGATTTGTCCGGACCAGGAACACTTGGCAAGAAAGCTGCGTTCGTTTGAATTCGATACCCAAGGCAGTCATCGTCTTGGCCCTCACGCTTCGAAGACCCTCCTTGATCGCATTTCCAACTTCATCGGTGAAAAAAACCAATGACTCAACAATCGAGTACTTCGAAGATTGACGGAGTGATTTGTTTCGGTGGTGAGGATTGGTGGTATCACAATCGCGGTCACTTCGATATGCAGATGATGAAACGTCTTGCACGCCGGGTCCCTGTACTCTACGTCAATTCCATTGGCATGCGGGTTCCTCGTCCGACTGAAGGGAAGATGTTTCTTCGAAGAGTAATCCGAAAGCTGAAGAGCATTCGTCGTGGTCTTGTCACTGTTGAGAAGAACATGAGCGTGATGAGCGCATTTTCTGCCCCCGGGAAACTGATCCGGAGTCTTTCAAGTATCATCATGCCCTGGCAAGTTTCTCGCGCCGCAAGATCCTTGTGCATGAAAAATCCACTCATATGGGTGGCATGCCCCCCGGCAGCAGGAGTCCGTGACAAGATCAAAAACGCTGGAGTCGTCTATCAAAGGACCGATCGATTTGAAGCGTTTCCCCATGTTGACTCGAAAGCAATCCGAGCTTTCGATGTACAACTCAAGACGAATTCGGTTTTGACAATCTTTTGTTCTAGGCTGCTCCTCGAAGCTGAAGGAGAAGATTGCCAGCGGAGCTTGTTTGTGGACCATGGCGTTGACTTCGAACAATTTCGCAAGTCTGATGAAGATCGATGTGAACCGGGCGACGTTATGCAGATCGCAAGGCCGAGAATCGGGTTTATTGGTGGGATTGACTCACACACTTTTGACCCACCCCTTTTTCGCAAGGTTGTTGAAGCGATACCAGAGTTCCAGTTCATTCTTGTGGGAGCATGTTCCCTCCCGGATGGATGGTGCGATTTTCCGAACGTTCACTTTGTCGGCCAAAAGGACTACCAGCAGGTCGCACATTATATGGCCGCATGTGATGTTCTCATCATGCCGTGGAATGACGGTGAGTGGATCGAGGCTTGCAATCCAGTCAAGCTCAAGGAGTACTTGGCAGTCGGGCGCCCAGTTGTGTCCACTTGGTTTCGCGAACTTGAACGCTTCGAGGGTCATGTACGAATCGCCAAGACCGCTGAAGAATTCGCTCAACAGATCCGACAAGCCATCGAGAATCCGGGCCCTGAAGAGCCACGTTGGCAGCGTGTTTCCGAAGAAACTTGGGATTCGAAAGCAAATGAAGTCCTGAGCGTTCTTCAGACGGAGGGAATTGAATTCGTGAATCTGTCAGAAACATCAAATTGACTGTTGGACCTGCCTCATGTAGGGTTTATGACTAGTCAGAGCTACTCACAAACGGCGAGGCCGTTGTCAAACGAGGTTTGTGGATGCCGTCGTTGGTGCCTCTCGAAAAGAGGCTCTTTTTGGCTCCATTGTAGAGAAGAATCGAACAGATGGCGACTAGCCAAAGCGAGCCACTTCGATGGCCAGAGGTGACAGCGTATGCGAGGCCACGCCAGGAGGCGTGAGTGAACGCGAGGACGCGAATAGCCCAGATATGTCGTTGAAATTGAAGTTGGCGTTTCACTGAGGAGAGAGCAAGTTTGGTCGCTACACCCGTGGAAGAAATGGAGCACACAACCACGCATGGTGCCTTGCGAACTGAGAGTGCACGCCCAGAATTTCTGGCACTCTTGCTGTGTTCTCTTTGCCCAACGCCTTCGCGAAAGAGCCATGACCTTATTCTGAATCTGAACAAGATTGTAGACTGGAATGCATTCTTTCAATTGGCCTTGAATCATGGTGTTCACCAGGCTGTCTACCACAACTTAGCAAAGAACGGGGCTCATGGGATTGTCCCCAGCGATGTTTGGAAAGAGTCCGCTCTTCTTTATCGGTCACTGGCTGCGAGTAATCTGCGCCAACTTTCGAAGCTACTCCAAGTCCAAGAATCTCTCCGTAGCAGTGGAATTGAGTCAATCGCTTTCAAGGGGCCGACACAAGCCATCCTAGATTATGGTGACGTCGCTCTGAGATCGTTCGGGGACTTGGATTTGTTTTTTCGCCGATCTGATATTTCTGCTGCCAAGGAGGTGCTCCTAGCGTGCGGTTTCGTGTCATACAGGAAGAACGATCTGGACGTCGACCTCAGTGAGATTCACGCATCACAACATCACGAATTGAGGCTTATTGACCCGAAAACGAATATCTTGGTGGAATTGCATTGGGCATTCGGACCGCAATATTGGTCACTGAGATTTGACACGGAAGACATTTTTCGAAACTCGATCTTTGCCGGGCCTCTTGGGGGTAAATTGCGCGTTTTGGATTGCCAACATCGCTTCCTTGCTCTTGTCGTGCAAGCGAGCAAGGCACGTTGGTTGGACCTTGGGAAGATCGCAGGAGTCGCGCAGTGTTTTAACGCACATCCTGAAATGGATTGGCCCAGAGTGTTCCGGATTGCTCAAGACGCCGGGTGCGAGAGAATCCTCAATATCGCCTTATTGCAGATTGACGGCCTGTTCGATCTTGAACTGCCAGCTCAAGTCAAGGAACTCTTGGCCAAAGATCATACAGCGAGGCTTCTATCCACGGAGCTTTGCGAGAAACTGCTTAATCCACAGCAAGAACGACCTTTTGATTGGACTTCGACTTACTTGCGTTCGCGAGAAAATTTCGGCGATCGCTGGCCCTTCTTTGTGCATCGCCTGAGGGAAGTTGTGCGCGGCGATGCGGGATCAGAGACACCATCCAAGAAAGGATTGGTTGGCAGATTGAAAACGCTTTTCGTCGACTATGGTCTGCTCAAGCCGATTCGCCATCTTGTTGGTTGGCGATGAATTCTTGTCTGTCAAAACTAACCAATTCCTGGCGTGCCTTGAGTTTTCTTGTTCTTAGCCTCTTTAACACGCCGACGAATGAGCGCACCTTGTCTCTAAACCCAAGCTCCCTAAACCAATGAGAAAAGAGTCGAAATTCGGTCAAGCTTGGACGGGGAGTTCCGGTGAGTCGAAGTGCTAACAATCGTCCCCAGATAGAACCTCGAAGCGCCGGAACCCAGTGCTGTGATGCGGGCAGTTTCCATGATTCGGCCGGTGTGAGTGTCAAGTACCCAGCTTCCATG
>JAJRYU010000161.1 GCA_024275615.1 Planctomycetota bacterium | reverse complement strand
TTCCGCGCTTCAAGACAATGAGCTGTTGTTTCAAAGCGACGTTTTCGAGGGCGAGCCTATGACGGTCGGTGGTGGCCAAAAGAAGTGCTGCGATGATGTGGTTCAGAAGATGCATGGCCGGAGCATATCAACTGAAAATTGACATCAAGCTGGGGCAGATGTACCGTGAAATTTGAATGGCGTAACTTGCTATGCCATCGGTGCTTCGAGTTTCTGGCAGGCACAGAGAGATCCCCCCGGCTACCCGATCCCCATCATCCTCGGCTGTACCAGGTCGCGCGGGCTTTGCCATGCCGTGTCAAAAGAGAGTTGTTGACTAATTCCCGCAAACGAACCTTAAGCGTGTTTTGGTTGGCTCCTGTTTGTTTGACGATCTCAGTTATGGTCAACCGGTCGTTTGAGTCAAACAGTGCTAAAATTCTTAGCGACAATGTTGGCAAGGGCGTATCAGGAACTTGATTCTCTTGCTCGATTCTTCTTGCTAAATTGTTCTTCTGTGTTCTGAGGCAACGTAGGAAGAACCCGATCCAAGGAGTCCAGTCTGGTGAGTCTTCTCTTAGGGTTACCTGGGTTCGGCGTAATGCCTTGTAGTAAATGTCTTTGTTTTCTTCGACGACACTTTCGAGTGATGCATAGCGCACGTAGTCATAGCCTGCACGCAGTAGCATTAAGGTCGTTAGGATTCGGGATAGTCTTCCATTGCCATCCTGAAATGGATGCACTGCAAGGAAGGCAACGTTAAAGACTGCAATGATCAACAGGGGGTGCATTGACTGCTCGGAAATCGCCTTGGCCGCCCATTGGACCAACCTTTCCATTTCTCTGGGAGTCTCGAAGGGCGGGGAAGTCTCGAAGACAATCCCGATCTCTTTTCCCTGTGCATCAATGGCCACGACATGGTTTGGCAAGGTCTTGTAGTCGCCGCGATGACGCTCGTCTTTGTGACTGTGACGCAGTAGAACCCGATGCAGTTGTCGAATGTGATTCTCAGTTAGGTGCAATTCCTCATGGGATTGAAAAACCAAGTCCATCGCCTCTGCATAGCCAGCGACTTCTTGTTCGTCCCGCGACTTGAAAGAGGTCGATGCCAAGTTGGCCAACAACGTTTCGACCTGCGCATCAGTGAGCTTGGACCCTTCGATTCGTGTGGAAGAACCCACACTTTCGATAGTTGCCACTTTGCGTAGTTTCTGTAATCGCTCTGGCGACATCGTCTTGAGCGCGAGCCACCTGCCTTTGAATTCGTCGAGCTCCGCAATGAGCTTGAGAGTGTCTTGATCAACAGCGATCTTGGGTTCTTCCATTGCGTCCTCATATCCGATGGCGTACCCGATTATACCCGATTATGCCCGATTGCCAAGAAACATTCTTGCACACATAGACTCCTATAATAAAGCAACTTAGTGCGAATTGTTGTCGGTCCTTGCCGCAACAACCGGCAATGATTCATAGCCTAAGAAACGGTTAGGAACAGAGTCCAACTCCGGGAGCTCCACTTTCCAAAGACGAAAACACGACAAAGCCCGTGCCCAACAGCGTGGGCTTTTTCTGCGCCCAGGCACTTCCGCAATGACCAACGGTGTTGGGGATTAGGGCGCGGCCAAGATCATGCTGTCGATGACCGAACCATGACGACATTGGCGCTGAGCCGAGCCCATCCCTCAAACACCCAAGCCCTGCTCCCAAACGTCTCTGTGACCTCTCTGTTTTCGTGGCGAGTTGTTGCACGGTGCTTAACTCTCTGTTCAACTGGTCAAGGTGGCGGTGACGAGTTTTCGTCACGAAATCGTGGATAGGTCCTCGTGGACAGCGGGGCGAAAACATCTCAATTGCGACTATTCATGAGATCTGCAGAGCCGTTAATGCGTGTCCATTCTGGTGTTGTCTTCCTGGGGGTGCTTCTGGTGACGTGTGTCCGGTCCCTTCCGGCGTTCCTCGACCGACTACCAAACCTGCCGGTGGCGGGACTGGAGGTTCCGGAGGTGGGCATCCGGCGACACGTCCAACCGGCAGCGGGAGGGGCTCAGACGGGTCGATTTCGGAAACCAACAGACGCGGTGATCCTACAGGTTGGTCAACTTCGACAAGACGGCACGAAGATAAATGGTGCCCGGTCCTTTTCCCATTTGGAGAGTACTTCGGAATGAGGCAATATTTCTGCGAAATCGA
>JAJRYU010000011.1 GCA_024275615.1 Planctomycetota bacterium | reverse complement strand
TTCATTCGTCATGAACAAATTGCCGGGCTGACGTCCAGCGCTGGTCGATTCGCAGGAGTTTTCTGTGTGGCCGGGACCGTCGAACGGGAGCGCTGAACGTCAGTTCGGCATCTTGGCTTTGGCATAGAGTCGGCGATGCGCTCAAGGGCAGGGGAGACGAAAAGAAGATGAATGGCGCGGCGAAGAGTTGAGGAGTCGCCTTTGACTAACTCTTCAACCGTCAAGAACATCGACCCGTTGATATCGTCTGATCGGCAATCTCTCGCAATGAGCCGACTTACTCGGCTTTATAGACCACCATGTTGGTTGGCACGTAGACTCCTGGGCTTTCCTCCACAACACCTTGGAAGGTGAGAGTGAGAGGAAAGGGGATCGCTGGAAAAGGAAACGATGCCCAGGGGGTCGGTGTTGAAGCAACAAATTGCGGGCAGAAACTTCCCAGGTTGTTGGTCAAAGTAAAGAGAATAGGGAACCAGGGAAACACCGGACAGGGGGCAAACGTCATTTCGCCGATACCTATGGGCACGGTGATGATCGACTGTTCAGTGGCCTCTCCCACCATGCCAAGAATTGCGAACCCGGCCGGGGAGGCCAAATTGGGCGGCTGCAACATCGAGACTGTGGACGAGGTGCCCAAAGGGACTGACACAGTGCGCAAGACATCACCAAAAGAACCGTTGACCTGAAGCACGTCAAAAGGGCCGTTGTTACTGACCCCGACTTTGCCCCAAGAGGAAGGGTGATAGGAGATGTGCTGGCCTTCGTAGGGGCCCATGTCAACTTCGCTAAACTTAATACGTGGCACACCATCCAAATCGTTGCTAATGGTAAAATTGGCAGAGGGAGGGTTCAAGTTCACAGAGGTACCGCCGTCAACACCAACAGACCCTGGTTTCAAACGGTAGTTACCATTCACGGGATCAATAAACTCGGGCTTTACCAAGGTGGATGAGTTGGCGATCGTCTCGACGATGGAGTTGGTCAAGACCGAGGAGGCGCCGTTGCCTATCGACACACCATCGACCGGATTACCGGAGGCATCTACATTGTCGATGATAATGCTGTTCTCAATTCGTAGCGCCGTTGTTTGCCCTGACATACCAGTAAAAGTCACAACTCCAAGAGGTGCAGAGTCCAGCTGATTTCCCACCAAGGTACAATTCCGGACAGTTCCCGCCGAACTCGCGAACATGCTTAGTACAATCGACCCACCCATGTTGTTGGCAAAGAGACAGTTCTCGATAACCGAAGGAGCGTTGCCGCCAAGCCAAAGCGCCGATGCCGTAGGGAGCTGGCAAGTGCCGCCGACAAAAGAACAATTCTTGACACTGAGAGTGAGCGTAATCCCCCCAGAACTAGGTCCAGGAAAGAAAATGCCGGAATGGGCATTCGCGGAGTTGTTGACAAAGTCACACCGTGCAAAGCTACCGGAAGTGCCGTCGAGATAAACCGTCGCAAAGGCAGTCGGGGCTAGGTGATCGGCGATTCTGCATTTCCTAAAAAGCAAACTCGTGGGTGAAATTTCTCCGAGAATCGCCCCGGCCGTTGGCATTGGGTGAGTCGCAGTATTATTGTGAATGTTGCAGTTGATGAATTCGATGTTACCACCGAAACGAGCGAAGATCGCGGGCGCGTCGGCCGAAGTATTTTGCGTAATCTCACAGTTTTTGAACTTCGGCGAAATAAGCGGGCCAGTGGAAAACTGTGGATTGTAAATAAAGACTCCGCCCCCAACTCTGATTAACCCGCTCCCTAGAAAAATTAGCTCGCCAAGACCATTCATCAACGTAAATCCCTCGATCACCGTGGCATGAGTCACCGGGCCTTGCTGAAAGCTCATACAAGACGCTGCTTGCATACCATCAATAACACTCAAGCCTGGTCCAGCACCTAACAAGTAAAAGTCCTTAGCCGGAAACACCAAGTTCTCAGAGTAGATTCCCGCCGCCACAGAAACCGTATCCCCCGTAGCAGCGGCGTTAATAGCGGACTGGACGGTCGGGTAGGAAGCGCTGGGAACGAGGAGCGTCACTTGAGCAGAGAGATGCAAACACGACAGGAGACTAAGAAGAACAGGAATGAGAATTCTCATGTGCCGTGTATCCTATCTTGAAAGAAACCCATAACTTTGGGTTACGCCGCCATGCCAACAAGCAAGACATCAATCGCTGCATCGCATAGGTCGGGCAAGAAGGGCTACTTTGGCCCATCACAATCAACACCAAGAACAGCAAGACTACACTGCTCCGCATTCCTCTCACAGCCTTTTTCCTAGTTCGTCGCGAAAACGCCTTTCAAAGTCCAAGGGATGGGCGCCAAACGTCCGTTCGGCATCTTGGCTTTGGCATGGAGTCGGCGTGGGTCGAGGGGCATTGCGCGGCCCTTTACTTCTCCACCGCATGGCAACGTGAGGAAGAAAGAAAAGAAAAAATGCCGGACTGACGTCCAGCGCTGGTCGATTCGCAGGAGTTTTCTGTGTGGCCGGGATGATCTGGGGCCCGACGCCACACGGCATCAATTTGATTGGTGGCGGATGACTTCTCCTTCGACAAGGAAAATCACGTCCTCGGCAATATTCGTGGCGAGGTCGGCGATGCGCTCAAGGGCACGGGAGACGGAAAGGAGATGAATGGCGCGGCGAAGAGTTGAGGAGTCGCCTTTGACTAACTCTTCAACCGTCAAGAACATCGAC
>JAJRYU010000160.1 GCA_024275615.1 Planctomycetota bacterium | reverse complement strand
TGGAAGATCCTTTGCAAAGATTCGTCCGAGTTACCCATGGATGCTACAGATTCCGGCACACTTTTTTGAGTCCCCGATTTTGATTGCCCTAACATCGTTGCTCATTTTCACGGCGGCATTTCTGGTTTCCTGGCGCAGTGCCCCACGGATCCGCGAAATCTACCTCAACCGTGGGCATATGGACCACCCTGGAGGACGCAAGACTCAAGACCAGCCAGTCCCCTACGGGGGTGGCATGAGCATTCTCTTGGGTTTCGCTTTCCCCATCGTATCGGGAATCGCGGCGGCTTGGCTGGCATTCGAGGAAGCTCCCAGACTCTTGGAGATCCATGGGCCTGGGATAAGGTCGAAGGCCATCACCATGCTGGCAATTCTTTTTGGCGCCTCTCTCATGTTGTTCATGGGCCGAGCCGACGACCGATTGGGCCTATCTCCTGGCCTGCGTTTCCTTCTACAGCTCATCGCCGCCGGAATTGTCGTGGCGGCGGGGGTGCGCATAACCTTGTTTCTTCAAAATCCTGCTCTACAGATCGCTCTGACTGTTTTCTGGTTAGTCTTCATCACCAATGCCACCAATTTCATTGACAACATGGACGGCCTCATGGCGGGATCAACTCTCGTTTCAGCTCTTGCTCTTGGAGTAATCGCAGCTTTGGGCGGCCAGTTGTTTGTCTGTGCATTCGCCCTCGCTCTTGCCGGAGCCATCGCTGGAATCTTGCCGTTCAACACCTTCCCGGCGAAAGTCTATCTTGGCGATGAAGGCAGCATGTTTGTCGGTTTTCTATTGGGATGCCTCGCCACACTTCTCACCTACGTCTCGAACCAAGAGACGGATGGGATTGATCCGCGTCCGTTCTTGGTGCCATTGCTCTGTCTCATTGTGCCAGTTCTCGATGGTGGATTCGTCATTTTCACTCGTGCATTAAGAGGATTGGCGCCTTGGACTCCGGGTCGTGACCATCTCAGTCACAGTCTTGTCAAACGAGGTCACACAGTTTCCTCAGCGGTGCGCCGATTGTGGCAGATTGCCCTCATGGGTGCCGCAGGGGCCATAGTCCTACAGGGCCCGAATCTGTCCTCAATGGCGGCGGCTGTCCTATTCCTATCGTTCGCTGCCTTTCTTTGTCTGCGCGGGCAATCACAATGACCGCCTTGGGGGGATTCAACAAAGCTGCTTTCTCGCTTAGCTTGGTTGGATTGCTCTTGCTTGTTCTCTTGCCTGCCTTCACCAGCCATCCAGCTTTCACTGGCTTGGGTTTCACGTTGATTTTCATGGGGTTTTCCTGTGATTCCTTTGCCGCACTAAAAGGTAGTGCTCCCAGCGCGAGCCAAAGTCCTCTGCTCTGGGGGCTGCTGGTCCTTTTGTTCTCATTTTCCTTCTTCAGCCCGGTGACGTGGCAGGGAATCGAACGTGAGTTCGTGTGGATGGCCTGCCTCATGGGTGGACTTACGCTCAAGAACCAAATCAAGACCAGCGCCCAACAACAGATCGTCTGCCGTTGCACGATAGGACTCCTCATTGTGTTGTGTCTCAGGGGGCTTGCTGAAAGCCTCTACCTATTTGAGGCTCTTCGATCCCAAGCCCAGAGCTTGGGTCTGACAGCGCCCGACCAGCTCACCGGTTTTTTTACGTCGAACCGCGCTCGCGCAACTTTTGGCCAAGCCAACGGCTTCGCGGGGTTTCTCTTGGTCTTTTTGCCCATGACTCTCCTCTTGGCGATAGAGAAACCGAAACTCGGTGGGCCCATCTTAGTGCTCTTGCTCAGCGCTTTTTGGGTCACCGGCTCCAAAGGAGGAGCCTTGGTGGCTCTGGGGATCGGCGGTCTCACTCTTCGCAAGCGCGGCATGAGTCCACAGCGGCGTATCTTGAGCACGACTCTCCTGGCGCTGGCCGCCGTGGGCACATTGATCTGCTTGACGGCCCTCTTGAGCGACAAGAGCCCAGCCTATTTCCCTCAACGGCTCGATCAAAGTTTGGAAACACTAAGGCTGAGGCGCAGCTATTGGAGCTGTGCATGGTCCATGCTCACCGACGAATGGCCCTGGGGCGTCGGCGCCGGACTTTTCGGCGAGAACTACTTTCTCCATGCTCCGCCCGATGCCCCGTTTTCACGATTCGCCCACAACGGCTTCTTGCAAATGCTTGCCGAGTACGGTGCAGGAGCCCTCTTGCTTGCTGGCCTCTTGGTCTGGCGCTGGCGCTCATCGTGGCGGCAAGAAACCCTCATGGAGATTTCGGCCGCAAGTATGTCTCGACCTCCGTTTGAATTGGGGTTGGCCTTCTTGATTGCCGCACCGGCCTTCTCTTTGAGTTTATGGCCGAAGGGAGGCGGGCTACTTGGCCTTTGTTTGTTGCTCGTGATTGCTTTCCTGGTGGACTTTTTCCTTGTTCGTCAGCTCGCTCTCAGTCTGCCAAGATTGACTCATAGGCATGGGCACATCATTCAGCTGAGCCTCCTTGCTTTCTTGCTCCACTCCCTGGTTGATTTTGACCTTCACATCACCCCCCTCACTGCGGCTTTGGCTCTCGCCCTGTCCTTGAAGGGCGCAGAAAACCGGACTTTGCCGCTGAGGAAAAAGAGTGCAACCATGGGCATACTCTTGGCGGTTGGCTTATCTGTTTTCTGGTTGGCTGGCCCCGGGGCCAGCCAACAACAGCGCGCCGCGGCCCAGCCCAGTGTCTCGCTTGGATCTTGGCCGGTGGACTTGAGACTGCTTTATCGCGCTACAGACCAAGCAGACATGGACCGAAAAACGCGACGCGTGCTCCTGGACATCTACGAATCGCTGGAATCAGAATTTGGCGATCTGCCGAGCTTCGCAGCACGGTCAAGAATGCTCAGAGAGAAATAGACTGGTCCTTGTTTCCTGGACATGGTGAGGCCAAACTCAACCCATGAGCGATTATAAACCGAGACTGTTCATTCCTGGGCCAACCGAAGTTTTCCCTGAGGTTTTAGAGGCTATGGCCGGACCGGTCATCTCTCACCGTGGACCCGAGGTCCAGGAGGTGACGGCCGACGTTTTTTCTCAACTCAAAGTGCTCTTTGGCACCACCCACCCCTGCTACCCAGCTCTTTCGGCTGCCACAGGACTCATGGAGGCCGTGGTCAGGAATCTCTCAAACAAGAAGATTCTGGCAACCGTGTGCGGAGCGTTTAGCGAGCGGCAATACCAAATTGCCGTCAAAAATGGCAAACCCGTCGATGCTCTTAGGGTTGACCCAGGCCTTGCCGTCCGCCCGGAGATGGTTGCCGATGCCTTGAGCAAGGGCGACTACGACCTGGTCACCGTCGTCCACAGCGAAACCAGCACCGGAGTCCTCAATCCCATTGAGGACATTGCCAAGGTCGTGGGTGAGCACGACGACGTCCTCTTGGCCGTCGACTGTGTCAGTTCCTTGGCGGGCGCTCCGGTCAAAGTCGATGATTGGCACATTGATGTGGCGTTTTCGGGTATTCAGAAGGCCCTGGCGATGCCTCCGGGGCTGGCCCTTTTTTCCGTCAGCCCGCGAGCTATGGAACGATCGTTAGGCATGAAGAACAAGGGCCAATACTTTGATTTTGAGGTCTTTGCGAAAATGGCAGCCAAGAACCAAAGCCCGGCGACCATAAACACATCCCTCCTGGTGGCGTTACGATTCCAATTGGGACGGATCTTGGCGGAAGGGTTAGAGAACCGCTGGCAGCGACACCAAGAAATGGCCAGCTACGTGCGCACCCGCCTTTCTCGCTTTAACCTCTTTCCTGAAGCGGACTTCATGTCTCCCACAGTGTCCGTGTTCCGAAATGAGACCGGCATCAATGTCGGGCAGCTTATTGACGCCGTGCGCAAAACAGGCAAACTGTTTGGAAACGGCTACGGTGCTCTCAAAGAGAAGACCTTCCGCATTGGTCACATGGGTGACTTGCAAATGCACCACATGGAAGACTTCCTCGACACCTTTGAGGATTGCCTGGCCGCGACCGGAGCCTGACCCCATGCCCAATGTTGCCCTGCAAAACATCACTGCCGAACTCGTCCGCAATTACGAATTGAGACACAACGTCAAAATTGATGATTCGAATCGGGTCGAACTCTTTGGCTTCGCTTCGGCAAAAATCATTGAGGCACTGATGGACGGTCGCGTCTTGCGCGATCAACGCAACGGCACATTGGACGCCATTGCCGCTTTGGAGGGGGACGACCGGGATGCCTCAGCGGTCCTCTTGCTGTGCGCTGGGCGCGATCTTTCCAAGCTTGGCATCGACGAAGAGGCGATCGTTCTCAACGATCGCCTCATGGGTCGACTCCAGAATATGGAGCGATTTCTCCGGCGTATCGGCCGACTGGAAGAATTTCACCGATGGCTCTCAGAAGAAACTTACGCTTCCTAAGATCGAGCCAGCGAAGCCGGGGATCTAGTGAGATTCGAAACCGGTGAACCCGCGGAATGCCTTGAGAGCATTCTTAAGTCGTGTTCTTTCAGTCTTGAAGCACGCCTCCCATAAGTCGCCGTTGATCCCGTCAATCTCGTAGATGAAAGTTTCGCTCGCCATGTCACCTTTGCGCCATGTATCGACGGCTTTGGTCATGAGCTCTTTGTACTTGGCCTCATTGCCAGCTTTTCTGGCATCCGCGGCCTGACCCTTGAGCTTATAGGCCTCGCTGAGATAGCCGTCGATCTTCTCCCATTCGCTCATGTCGACCTTCGCCTTGAGGGGGCGGAGAACAGACATGTTGTACTTCTTGTTGCGCGCGGTATTCCGCGGGTTCGAAGCCACAACTGGAACCGGTTTCTTGACGAGATTCGACTTCTTCTTGAGGTTGGAAGAAGAGCTCATGGTGTTCTGATTCGAAGGCGCATCGATCTCTTCTTCGTTTCCACCCAGCAGCATGAATGCGACAGCAACAACGACAACGACACCTAGCCCACCCAGGATCATGGGCGTGGAGTTTGAAGAACTTCCGCCGCGACTAGAGCCATTGCGGCTACGGCCCCCACGATTCCCTGACGATCCTGATCTACGATTTGATTGGCCTCGACGACCCATACGACTTGCTCCATGTACCTATCTTGCGAGTGGAAAGTGTAGCGATCCAGCGGCATTTCACCAACGGTATGCCTCTTCCTCTTGAGATTTGAGATGTTTTTCTTCGTTAAGCACAAATCACGTCGGCGAAACTGGGGGTCCAAGCTCAATAAGAGCGGCGTATCCGCCATCAAGCCAAGGCCCCTGGGGAAGTGCTTGAATTTCCTGGACGAGCTTTGCGTTGGCAAAGTCCTTCAGGACCAACCGCACCAAGTCGCCGTTCTCCCCGGGCAGGATGCTGCAAGTGGAATATACCACCCGTGTTAGATCCGTTTTGGGGGAGCACTTAGATAGAGTCTTCTTGAGCAGAGATCGTTGGATCTGTGCCAAACTAGCCAAGGAGCGCCGATCCAATCGGTGGCGAGCCTCGGGACGCCGGGAAAGCACTCCGGAGTTGCTGCAAGGGACATCGAGCAGAATTCGATCAAATGGGCCCTGATGGTAGGGCGTCTTTCGGCTTTGCACCACCTTGATGTTGGCCCGTTGACACCGTGCCAACGTCGAGTTCAAGCGTTGGCCTCCCTGCACGTCTTGAGCGTAGGCGACAATTTCAGCATCAGGAGCCAATTCGGCCAAGTGGATAGCCTTGCCTCCTGGGGCGGCACAAAGATCAAGTACGCGCTCACCGGCTTGGGGACCAAGGAGTGGCGCCACGCGAGCGGCAAATGGTCCCTGAACAGTCAATTCGCCACTTTGAAACGGCGTCAAAGTCGCTGGATCGATTCCAGTTTCTAGACCAAAGACGCCACTTTCAGGCCCGCCCAGGGACTCCAAGGTGACACCTTGTTGTCTCAACGAATCCACACAACTCTGCCTCTGGGACAAGTCCCCACATACGCGAAGAGCCGTCTGCGGCCTCATATTGGCATGACTCATCACCGCGAGGGCCGCCTCATCGCCGATCCCTGCGACCAACAAGGCGGCCGCTTCAACTGGAAACCCATGTGCCGCAGCAACATGAGCCAAGGGCTCTTCCTCTGGATCCGGAAGGATTGGTCTTTGGGTCACAAACCATGCGGATTCTCCGATGGGCAAAGCACAACGCCGCGCCTCCGCGGCGGGAGCCACGTCCGTTTTTCTTCCCTCACGCAGGACTTGGCGCAAAATACCGTTGGCAAACCCTCTGGCTCGCTTTGAGGGAATCAACTTGAGGGACTCTGAGACCGCAGCATGATCTGGAATGCCATCCAAAAATATCAACTGATAGAGAGCCAAGCGTAAGACCGTCTTGAGCCGTCTCTCGATCCGCCCAATCGGTGCATTTGAATAGGCCGAAAGAACGGCGTCGAGACAAATCTCTCGGCGCGTGGTCCCCGCCACCAATTCGTGAAACAAGGGCCGCTCTCGGGCCTCAACCATGGAGGCGAAATTTCGGCGACTGTCGCCCAATCTCTTGTCGACGGGCCGCGCCAAGAATTTGGCGGCGGCATCACGGGCATGACGTTGGGGACGGTCACTCATTTCTTGCACCTTTGAATCGGGCTCCCACTTCAACCGTGGTGCCATTGAGAAAGTCAGCCACAGACATCTTGCGTTTGCCCGCCGGCTTCAGTTCTTTGATCACCAGCACACCTCGTCGGCAAGCGACTCGGAGTCCGGTGCCATCAGCGGCAAGAACCTCTCCGGGTTCCGCAGCAAAGGACCTGTCCTCGGCCTCTACAGTGCCAAGAATGACCCGCTTAACACCCTGTTTCGTTTCCAGGTCGCCATAACAACCGGGCCACGGGGAAAGTCCCCTTATTTGTCGCCGCGTTTGCACAACATCGCAGTCAAACTGAACAAGCCCGTCCTGCTTGCTGAGTTTTGGGGCATGGGTGGCCTTGTCTTCATCTTGAGCAACAAACTCCAAGGTCCCAGAATCCAGGCGATCAAGGGCTTGAACGATGAGTTCACCGCCGAGGACTGCCAAACGATCGTGCAATTCGCCGGCGGTTTCCTCAGGATTGGCTGGCAATCGGCCAACCAAACCCACAGGCCCCGTGTCCATGCCTTCGTCCATTTTCATGATGCTCACCCCGACTTCTTCGTCACCAGCGAGGATTGCAGCGTTAATGGGGGATGCCCCCCGATGCCGAGGCAAAATCGAAGCGTGCACATTGAGGCAACCCTTGGGTGGAATCGCCAGAAGAAGGGGTCGCAAGAACTGCCCAAAAGCCGCTACCACGAGAACGTCGGGATCGTGTTCACGAATAAGAGCCCGAAAAACTCTGGTATTGACAGATTCGGGCTGAGTGACGGGCAACCCCAAGGATAGGGCTTCAGTTTTTACCGGTGGAGGTGCCGGTTTCCGGCCGCGCCCAGCACCACGATCCGGCTGGGTGACCACCAATGAAACTTGGTGTGCGCTGCGCTGAAGAGCGGACAAGGCCTGGGCCGCTAATTCGGATGTGCCAAGAAAAACGAGTTTCATGGCGGTTTGTAGCGATCCTGGGCCCTTGGTTCAAAGCTTTGATTGAGCCTTCTTGGCTGCCTTGGTCCCTGGGTACTCCTTGAGAATCCGGTGGTAGATCACTTTTGCCCCAGGTAAGTCACCATCTCGCGCTTTCTTGGTTGCCTCTTTGAGGAGTGCTTTGGCCTCATTTTCCTGGTCAACCACCTTCAAGAGTGCGGCGATGGCTGATTCTGACCGAAAGTAGGCCAACCGTTCTTCCGCTTGTTGAGCCACTGGGAGTTTCTTGGCTTTCGCTTTGACACGGCGATAGAGCTTTCTGGCTTGTTGGTATTCACCCCGGGTCTCATGAGCGCGAGCTCTTGCCATCCACGGAAGATAGCGCTTTTGTTTCTTCAGTTGACGCGCAACTGGACTGCCATCTTTTGTCTTGCTCAATCGTTTGAACGCCGCCTCGGCTTTTTTGGCCGGAGGTGTCCCTTTGAACTCTCTAGCCACACGCTCAAGGGTGCCTAGAGCTGTCCAGTAGTCGTTTCGATCGGCCGCAGCATAGGCTGCCTCCAGGGCGCCATTAACCTTGGCTTCGACTTTCTTGTGCAGAGCGATGGCCTTCTTGACCAGGGGTGAGGGACCACCAATCTTGGCCAGGTCGGAGATCTCGTCCCACGCCTGGCGATACTGCCCCATTCGGATGAGGTTGCGCCCCCGTGTGATCTTGCCCCTGGCGACTTTGAACATGGCCGCATCAAGGCCTGGGCCCATCAACTTCTTGGCCTTTTTCACGGCATCGGCATAGGCGCGCGGGCCAGCGACATCAACAATGCGCTCCACAAGCTTGAGGTTGATGCGACACACCATGACTTGAGGCGTTAGCGCCTCCTCGCCAACAAAGAACTCACGAAAGATGCGCGCCTCTAGATCTTGGTGTTGCTCACAAGTGGCACCACCCATACGCCTGCAAACTTCTTTCTTGACTCCTCCGATAAGCTGAGACTTAGAGCCGTGTGACCCCTTGTTGGCAAGGACCGGCACTGCGTTCTTGGTGATTGCGACAAAGTTCTTGTTGGTGAACACGTCGTCAACGAGCCTCTCGTTGGCCTCCTCCCCCTCCTGGATCAGGGCAATAAAAAGAGGCACATTGCGTTCCTTGGCCTCTTGGATGGCCGCATCAAAAGAACCCCGCCACCATCGAACCTGGGATTTCTTTTGGCCCAAGGTCGGCACTTGAATGAAGAAAATGGCCAGCAAGAAAGTGATGAGGCCAAAAAGGGGCAGGTGTGCGGCCACACTCAGCCATGGTGGCATCGAAGCCGACGGTTGCTTAGGTTTTCGGGAAGGCATCGTGGTCATTGCATTAATCCTATTGCGACCACTATAAAGGACAGGGCATGAAGATCGAGAGAACTCCTGCCAAAGATAGGCAAGCTCTCATGCAATCCGTGGGGGGTATTCTATGATAAGCTGGGAAGCATCGGTAAAAAAATGAGAGGGCGGCCGCTGACGAGATCGGAGCGCATTCCTGATTTAACCGTTAATAACGGCCGCCCACTCAACCGAGTGCGACAAACACATCGCATACACCGTGCCAATACTGAGAATGTCGAGCCCCTGGCTCTCAAGCAGCCCGCCAGGAAGCTCTTGAGCCCTGTCTATACTCCACGGCTCTTCAGCCCATAGAGGGGCTGAGTCGGCACGAATGGCCGATTCCCTCAGAAGTGCTCTTGTTCGCTTTTCTCTGCAAGAAATCCCAGTGAAATTCGGGGGTCACTGTCAATCCCCCATATATCAGAGCGTTTCCGCTCACTGCAATCGATGCCGATTCTGAGAGCGTGCTTTTTTTTCACAACCTAAACAATTCCACAAGCTCCTTCATAGACAAGGCTTAGCTCGGAGCTGGGGGAATAATTCAAAGATGGTGGGTGATCACCTCAATGAACTGCGGGATGTGAGCCGAAAACAAAAGAGCTGAAGGAAGGCAAGCATGGGACACCAGGGGCTTCAATGCCGGTGGCAAGCAACACGCACCGTGCGGGAATGCGCCGAAGACTAGAATCAGGAGATGGGGAAGATGCCAGGAGAACT
>JAJRYU010000010.1 GCA_024275615.1 Planctomycetota bacterium | reverse complement strand
TGGCCCGCTTTCGAAATATCGCGGGAATTTCCAGATCGTTGTGACTCGAAAGGAGCAGATTTCCCTGCAATGAGTCACTTGGATCAGAGATGACGCTGCGAATGATTCTGTTATCCTGGGCGTAGATGCTGTTGACCGCTACTTCTGACGTTCGAAAACATATGCTGAAAATCACTTCGTTATTCGTATTTCTGTTCCTCATGGCAGGGATGGTCCGTATCGGCGCTGATGAGGGTTTTTGGAGTTACGACCGCCCACCCGTATCTGAATTGGCAGACCGCTACAAACTGCAGGTTGACTCAGCATGGTTTGGGCGCTTGGAGAAGGCGACCCTAAAGGTTTCAGGTCGTTCCGGTGCCGCAGTCATGGTCTCCTCAGATGGTCTCGTGATGATGTCCAGGCATCAGGTCGAACCTTGGATCCGAGACTTGGGTTATGTTGGCCCCACCATCCTGAGAGATGGTTTTGTCGCCGCACGTCGTAAACGAGAAGTCAAAATTGAAGGTCTGCGGCTTGAACAATTCGAGTCGTTCAGTGATGTGACATCGTTGGTTCTAAGCGCCCAAGAAGGAAAGCCTGAAGAAGAAAAGACGAAATCGAACAGAAGTGCGATCAGAGAACTTGTCGAGTCTGAGACTACACGGACCGGCCTTCGTTGTCGCGTGTACCGACGAGACCAAGGAAAACGTTTCGTCCTATTTCGCTATCGCATCTGGAGTGATTTGCGACTGGTGTTCTGTCCCGAAGGGGCCATCGCCAACTTCGGTGGCGAGTTCGACAATTTCAGTTTTCCGCGTTGGTCATTTGATGTCGCGTTCTTGCGGATCTACCAGGACGACAAACCGATTCAGACCGACAACTTCCTGACTCTCAGTGATAAGACAGTGAAAGACAACGACGTCGTGGTCGCCGCGGGTTTTCCCGCCCGCACCCGTCGTGACTGGGCGTGGCCGGTTCTTGCGCAAGAAAAGGCTGGCTATTTGGATCCCGCGTGTGAACTCCTCAGCCATCTTCAGCTGACGCTTCGAGAATTCCTCAAGGCTCATCCCGATTCGTCAGATGCCGAGATCGAACTGAGTCACGTCTCGAATACACTCAAGGCACTGACCGGCTACAGTGTCGCTCTTGCCAATCCACGAATCACCGAAGTCTTGGCACGACGTCAAAACGAGGCCCTTTCCAGCAATGGGCCTCACGTGGAAGAACTTCGCCAAGTCATCACCGCGATTGAGGAAACACTGGCCGAAAGACAGAATTCCGTTCTCCGACGATTGTACTCACGTCTTGACAGTCGGATAGCCTGGCGTTCCCGCAGCTTGCTGTCTCTTGCTGCCGAGCTAAAGAAAAAGCCTGAAGAACGAAGGCGCGGATATCGCGACGAGGAAATAGAGAAGACCAAGGCATCCTTGGTAGAGCCCATAGAGGTCGACCAAGTTTTGGAGAGTGCTACGGCTCAAACGCGCGTGGATCTGGCGGCAAAACGTCTTGAAAAGAACGACCCGTTTGTCACCGCTTGTCGTCGGGCAGCCAAGGGCAAAGGGGCAAGAGCAGCGATTCTCAACTCGGCACTGACCGATCCGGCATATTGCCAAAAACTCGTTGCCGGGGCGCCTCAATCAATCGACGAATCAAAGGATCCCATGATTGTTCTTGTCCGTGAGTTGGATCCCATTTGGGACAAACTTTGGGGTGAAGAGCGGAATGCTCAATCCAAGAAGCTGAGGGGCCTCGAGAAAACCTATGAGGGGCTCTTGCAGCTAAACTCTCGCCAAGACCTTCAGCTTCCAAGTTTGGGGGTCGCACCGGACGGGACTCCCCGTATCACTATTGGACGGGTCGCAGGGTACTCCGATGAAGCTTCGAAAGTGCCGTCAAGGACTTCTCTTTGGGGATTGTGGGCGCGGCAGCGAGCCATGGGCGAAGTGGCACCTTTTCAATTGCCTGATCGATGGAATGCCGCCAGGAAGAAACTCGATCTTGACACAGAGTTCGTCTTAGCTTGTACTCTTGAGGTCGTCGACAATTCTTCAGGAAGCCCGGTAATCGGCCGTCATGGAGATCTCGTGGGTATTGTGTTTGATTCCAATTTCGAGGGGCTGGCAGGCATGTTCGTTCACGATGCAAAGAAGAGCAGGGCCCTGGTCCTTTCGTCAAGAATCGTCATAGAAGCGCTTGACCGAGTCTATGGCGCCGAACGCCTAGTTCATGAACTGACGGGTGCCAAATGAATGGATTCGATGGTCAAACCAGACTAATCGAAGTTTCCGACGAGAATGCCGAATCATCCTTGAGAGAATTCTAAGTTAGGCAATGAGATCAATGATGAGGATAGCAATCACCGGAGGATCAGGCTTCGTTGGCAAGCCGTTGATTGCCGCCCTAAGAGAAGGTGGGCATGAAGTCTTGCAGTTCGTGCGCAGACGCCCGGAACCTGGGGGGCAGGAAGCTTTTTGGGATCCGGATGCTGGCAAGATCAACGAAAACGCTCTGCGATCGTGTGACACTTTGATCCATCTTGGCGGCGTCAACATCGGCGAAAAAAGATGGACGCAATCTCGCAAGGAGGCGCTGCGGCGGAGCCGAGTTAAGAGCACGCAACTCTTGGCTGAGACTTTGGCAGCTCTGCGAAATGGCCCCCGGACATTTGTTTGTGCTTCCGCCATAGGCATCTACGGTGAGCGAGGAGACGAAGTACTGCATGAAGAAAGCAAACGAGGCTCAGGTTTCTTAGCGGAACTTTGTTGCGATTGGGAAGACGCAACAAAAGCAGCTGCGGACGCGGGTATTCGTGTGACTAATCTGAGGACAGGCGTTGTCATCGGG
>JAJRYU010000159.1 GCA_024275615.1 Planctomycetota bacterium | reverse complement strand
TGGAGGGCTTGGCAAAACTACGGCCTGCGTTCGGCGAAGGAGGGTTGGTCACTGCCGGGAACGCCTCCGGCATTGTCGATGGTGCCGCCGCCTTGGTGATGACAACGAAGGACAAGGCAAAGGGCCTGGGGCTCAAGGCGCGGGCAACAATTCGCGGATGGTGCATTGTCGGTGTTGATCCCAAAGTGATGTCCCTGGGGCCGGTCCCTGCTATCGAAGGATTGTGGCAGAAATGCGGAATTGGGCGGGATGAAGTTGATCTCTATGAAATCAATGAAGCGTTTGCCCCACAGTATTTGGCATGCGAAAAAGCGCTTGGGCTCAACCGTGACAACGTCAATGTCAATGGCGGTGCCATTGCACTTGGACATCCCTTAGGGGCGACCGGTACGCGCATGCTTTTGACACTCACACACGAATTAGAACGCCGCTCCGCGCGGTACGGAATCGCTGCTGCTTGTATTGGCGGTGGTCAGGGTATTGCCATGCTCCTCGAGCGTGAAAGTTAAAACAGGAAAACGAATGACTTACAAAATTGCTGTGGTCGCTGGAGACGGCATCGGACCTGAAGTTATTGATGAAGGCCTCAAGGTGCTTCATTGCGTCGCGGAAATGCAAGGATTCAATTTCGAGACAAAGGATTATCCTTGGGGTGCAGAACACTATCTCAAGACTGGCGAAACCCATCCTGAGTCAGCTTACTCCGAGTATCGAGAGATGGATGCCATTCTCTTGGGAGCCATTGGCGATCCGCGAATAGAAGTTGGTCTTCTGGAGCGCGAGATCATCGCCGGTATCCGATTTACTCTCGACCTCTTCGTGAACTTGCGGCCGATCAAGTGCCTGGCGGATCACATTTGCCCGATCAAGGACAAAAAAGCATCCGACATCGACATGATTGTAGTTAGTGAAAATACCGAAGGAGCCTACTCGCAAGTTGGCGGGATCTTCAAGAAGAACACCCAAGATGAAGTTGCCATCGCTGAGATGATCTACACCCGGCGTGGCGTGGAACGAGTCATCAGGTATGCTTTTGAAATCGCCAAGGATCGTCCCCGGAAACATCTGACTCTTTGCGACAAGGCCAACGCGATTCGTCCCCAAGATCTCTGGACCAGGGTCTTCGCATTGGTTGCAAAAGAATACCCCCAGGTGACAACGGACCATGCCTACATCGACGCTGCCTGCATGTGGATGATCAAGAATCCGGAAGCCTTTGACACCGTTGTCACGACGAATCTCTTCGGCGATATCATCACCGACCTTGGTTCAGTCCTGCAAGGTGGGATGGGGGTCGCGGCCAGTGGCAACATCAATCCCGATGGTGTTTCCATGTTCGAGCCTATTCACGGTTCTGCCCCGAAATACAAAGGACAAAACAAAGCTAACCCAATAGCAACGATCGCCGCTGTCTCCATGCTTCTTCGTCAAGTGGGCGAGATTGAAGCATCCGAGAAGATTGACGCCGCAGTTGAACACCTTATCGTCAGCAAGGAGATCCCTGATTTGTCGTCAAGAAGTGGCATCAAGACCACTGAGATCGGTGATCTCGTATGTAAGACACTTAAGAATTAGGCTACCTGAAGATTGGCCAGGGCTCCCCATTCGAGTCCTGGCCCGTTTTTCTTGGCTGCGGCCTTGCTACCTTTGCGAACTTTATCCATCGAATTGGCGCACCGCTTGACGAGAGAATTCCTAAAGTCGTTCAGGTCGGTTGGTTAGCGACTTGCCCTATAATCTGACCAATCGACTTTTTTGTTTGGCACCCAGGCCCTGACTCTGCTATGATCAGCGCCGTGCAAGCGACGTAACTTGATTCTACAAGTCTACTTACGAATTCTAATTATTGATGGATAGCGCCGTACCCGGACCCTTCATTGCCTTGGGTATCTATCCACTATAGTCGATCTCGGAAGTGGATGTTGCGTCAATCGTTCCCTCTCAACTCCTCCTCGATAAGGGAAAAAAGGGCATGGAAACACGTTTCGAGTGCATCTTCGAAGGTAAGAAGATCTTTCAAGTTGTGAAGAATGCTACGCCACTCTTCACTGGAACATGGTCTCAATGCGAACGTTTTAAGGACGTTTACAATGAGAAAGTTACCAAGAGCCGGTTCCGCAATCGCCGTCATTCAGAACGGTTCAGGGCGCAAGCTTAGAGATTCAACGACCTGCTAAAAAAAGAGGGGGCAAGAACTTCGGTTCTCGCCCCTTTTTTTATGTCCCAGTCCTTGGGCTTAAAAGTGAAAGTGACAAGCAGATTTCTTGGTCCAGTCCAGATAGGTTTGACGTCTACCACTTTGAAACTGTGTTGATTGGAGAGTGATGGCATGACGCCGGAAGAGGAGCTGGGATTAGTCACTGAATCCGCAAAGGGAGACGAAGATGCCTTTGGGGATTTGGTCCGTTTCATGGCACCGGCACTCATTCGCTATCTCTACTCGATCCTGGGCAATTTGGATTCTGCGGAAGAAGTAGCTCAACTCTCATTTCTTCGCGCCTATCAGAAAATCGACCGTCTCCGAGATCCAGCGCGATTCAAAGCGTGGCTCTGGCGGATCGCGCGATTTGCGGCATTCGATAGAGTGAGAAGAGAGAGACGTCGAGGTCCAGAACCCGACAGTTTGGATTCCATTGGCATTGAATCCGGAATCCCAGACTACAGTGTGCCCGAACACCTAACAGCACGTTATGATCTCATTGAAAAGACACGTTCGGCAATCAATCGATTGCCCACTGAGAATGTCGAGGTCTTAGTGCTTCGCTACGAAGAAGAACTGACCTATCAACAAATGGCAGATCGCCTTGATCTGACCTTGTTCCAGGTGAAGGCAAGATTGGCACGAGCGCGGAGTCAGCTTCGACCAAGACTCTCCGAACTTGCCGATGAATGGAAGCAATTTTGCGATGAAACCTCATGAAGACGAGGCCCTCTGGTCCTACTTAGATGGATTGCTACGCCCGAGGGAGCATTCCATCTTGACGAAGCGACTGGCCGAAGAGCCCGAACTAAGACGGCGCTTGGATGAATTGAGTGACATGCACGAGTTGCTCAAAGCAACATTGCCTAATCGCCGCCTTGACGATTCGGTTGCCCGCGTGACTGCGCAGATTGAAAAGGCCATTCAAATAGAAAAAAACAAAGACACATGATCCTATTCGCCCTGGAAAAGGGCGCTCCTGAAGCCCCGAAGATGAGGGTTCTTCATGAACTTTTTCACTACTCACGTCGGGCGCTTAGGCGCATTCATTCTCATTCTCTTAGTGACCTCTCAAGGAGGAATGGCTCAAGATTCTCCCGCCAGCATGCTCTCTCTTGCCAAGAAACAGGCTGCCCTTGCGAAGGGTCAGCCCCAGCTTGAAGCGTCAGCCGCCCTTAAAAAAGCGATTGCGCTCTACGAACAAGTACCTGAGAAGTGGCCAGAAGCTGCTTCAGAAAACGCGAAGTCCTTTCTCGGAGCCGCAGTCATTGATCGAAAGCTTGGCAATTCTGAAAGTGCGCTCAAGCGGTTGGCGACTGGCCTGAAGACGGACGCGCAACCTGCCATTCTCGCCGATCTGTATATGACGAAGGCATCCATCCACAGGCGACTGAAACAACTTGATCAAGCGACAGCAACTCTGAAAGAACTACTCGAACGCTGTTCCAGTGAGTCAAAAGACTGCGCGAAGGCGAGGCTCGTTCTTGGCAGCATCGCCCGACGGCAAAAACGCTACGTCGATGCCATGCAACAAGCACGCGATGTCCTCGAGAAACACGAAGATGCCTGGCGTGAGAACGTCGACGCCATCCAGCTTTTTCTCTCAATCCTGATCAAGTGTCATCGTTGGGACGAAGCGAAGAAGGAGCTGGCGACGCTTGAACAACAAATACTCGTCCGTTTCGCAGGCTCGAAGAAACTTGATTCCATCAAGAAGGCCCTGGCGAGACTTCCAGCAAGGCGCATGCTGACACCTTTGCCCATTGTTAACAACGACTAGATTCCCTGGGCGAGTGTCTCAATCACTCGCCCAATTCAAGTCCTTGGACCGTTCCCATTTCAGATCGGCTTGTTTGTCTCGCTGGCAACCAAGAAAAGGTCTGCTGTCTTTCAACAAGACGCACGTGAGCGCGACGCAAAGCCTGTTCAGACGCCAATACCATAATAAGTGAAGCCATTCTCTTCGACTTCTGACCGCTCATAGATGTTTCGGCCGTCGAAGATGACTTTGTCCGACAGTGCAGTCTTCAGGCCGCAGAAGTCCGGGCTGCGGTATTCATTCCACTCGGTGACAACGAACAGGGCGTTGCAGTTCTCG
>JAJRYU010000158.1 GCA_024275615.1 Planctomycetota bacterium | reverse complement strand
CACTGAGATCAAGAGCAACGTGTCTGAGGGGAATCACCGCGAGCAGAAGGATAAGACCTGAGAAGCCGAGTTTGGCTTGCGTCTCAGGGCGTAGGCGCTTGCGTTGTGAGAGTCCCATGTGCCTTGGAAGAAGTGCAGTGGTGGCCAAGGGGCATATGTTTCGCCAGAGCCCTGGAAGAAAGACCAACAGAGCAGGAGCGACGGGAATGAGGATATTCCAGAACGCGTGGATACCCATTACTGGCTCATAGACAAGCAGAGCCATGATGCTCACGCCGATAAGCCACACGATGGCCTGGAGAAAGTGCCAGATCTTGGCATTGTCGACGCGGCTTTCGACGGCAGATGGATGAGGTTGCAGTGTTGTTGGCATGGGTAAATCAGGCTTTTTAGTTGCTGTAACTTGGTTTTCTCGGCTATTCTGCGGCATTTGCTGAGATTGAAGGCGGTGTGAACCGTCTGAGTTCAGCAATGGTCGTACTCCGCATATCATCTTCAATCTGGCGCTTCAGCTTCCCCCAAGTGTCATGAAAGGCGCAGGCGGTCTCGTCTGAGCATTGTCCATGACCGATGACACAACGGTGCCATTGGCGGTCAGGTTCCAAAGCGTCAATGACTTCGCTCAAGACGACACTGGTGGGGTCAACGGCGAGGCTCCACCCGCCATTGCGGCCTTTGAGGGCTTTCAACCAACCTCTTTGGGCCAAAGGCTGCAGAGATTTTGTCACGTAAGTTGCTGACAAGCCAAGCTTTACACCTATTTCTCGGGACTGAAGAACGACGTCTTGTCCTTCAGCGACAAGGAGTGACAAGCATCGGAGGCAAATTTCTGTGCTTTGTTGGAACATGGGGCGAGCATAGAAGCGTTTTCGAAAGTAAACAAGATAATCGTAGTTTTTTTCCGATTATTTGGATAGACCATCAGTGGGCCCTTTCATGGGGAGCCCGCTGCCCTATTTTCGAACCCACTCATTGGACCATTTGTCATGCATCGGATTATGTCGGCGCTCGTTCTTTTTCTCTTGGTCTCGATTTCCGCTTTCGGATTCTCACCCCAAGAAATGAAGCAAACGCCCGATTTCGTTAACTACGAATCGGGCCAGGTTCACCCAATCGCAGTTTCTCCAGATGGGAAGTGGCTTTATCTTCTCAACACACCGGACAATCGTCTTGCGGTGTTTTCACTGGCTAACCCCCTCACTCCCACCCTGACGATGGAAATCCCGGTTGGGTTGGAACCGGTGAGTTTGAGCGTACGTTCGGCCGACGAAATCTGGGTTGTTGACAATCTTTCCGACTCAATCAGCGTTGTTTCATTGAAGGAAAAGCGCGTCACGGCATTGATCGAAGTGGGGGACGAACCGACTGATGTCGTGTTTGCTGGCGAACCGAAACGAGCGTTTGTCGCCGTGAGCGGCGAAGACCTTGTTCGTGTTTTCGATGTCCAGACTCACGACTTGGTCAAGACGATTCCGATTTTGGCAAAGACACCGAGAGCTCTTGCAGTTGACTCAACGGGCAGACGCGTTTTTGTTTTGTCGTTTCATTCTGGCAATCGAACATCGCTGGTCCCCATTGATCCAGCTCCGTTACCACCGATGCCCACAAATAAGAAGCTGCCGCCACCGCCCAAGACGAGCCTCATCGTCTCTCTCGATGATCCGACTTGGAAACTTCATCCGATGAATCTAGTCGACCTTGATGTCTTCGCCATCGACACGTCGGCTCTCAATGTCACCGAGCAGATCAAAGGAGTGGGGACGACGAATTTTGATCTCGTCTATGATGAAGAAACAGAGTCACTCTTTGTTGTCAACGCTGACTCGCGAAACCGCGTTCGATTCGAACCAGCAGTCAATGGACATGTCATTGACAATAGAGTCAGCCGAATCTCCCTCAAAGGCAAGCCAACAGTTGCCCATGCTGATGTGAATCCCGGTGTTGACTACGCCATGCTGAACAATCCACAGGCAAAGAAAACTGCTCTTGCTGATCTTACCTCCTTGGTCATCGGCCGGGACGGCCTGCTCTATGTAACCGCGCAAGGCAGTGACCGTATCGGCATCATCAGTAAAAAAGGCGAGGTCATTGGGCGTATTGAAGTCAGCGAAACGGCTGCCGTTGGTCGAAATACCGCCGATAAGCGTGGCCCAAGGGCTCTATCGTTTCACCCAACCAAAGATATTCTCTATTGCTATAACCGTCTGTCGCACAGTGTGAGCGTTGTCAAGACATCCTCAAGGGCTGTCGTCGGCGAGTTCTCGATCGGGTTTGATCCGACGCTTCCCTTCATCAAGTCCGGTCGGAAGTTTCTCTACGAGGCGCGAATTTCGGGCAATGGCACCATGTCGTGTGCCAGTTGTCACATCGATGGTGATGCAGACCTATTGGTGTGGGATCTAGGGAATCCAGCTGGAGAAATGGCTCCCGTTCCAAAACAAGAGGACTTGCCATTCATGCCCAAGGGTAGCTCCCCTGAGGGCTTCTTTCATCCCATGAAAGGGCCCATGGTCACCCAAACTCTACGCGGGCTCGACCCCAATCCACCGTTTCATTGGCGCGGTGACAAGGAAGATCTGACTGGGTTCAACGATGCTTTCGTCTCGCTCCACGGTGGTGGTCGTATTCCCTTTGGCGAAATGAAGTCCTTCGAGAAATTTCTTCTCAATATTGCTCATGCGCCCAATCCGAATCGAAACCTTGACAATGGCTTGAACGATGCGGCGGCAAGAGGT
>JAJRYU010000157.1 GCA_024275615.1 Planctomycetota bacterium | reverse complement strand
GATGGGGGCGCCGCCGACGTGACCCGTCTTTTGCACCCAGATGCCCGGCTTGCGCCTCAGGGCCTCTGCTGCTGTCCGTGGCTGTCGTTCAAGCAATTCTTGAGAATTGACAACGGTCGTTCCCACAGGGGTGTTGAAGATCGAGTTTGCCTTACGAGAGGCAGTAATGACCATCTCTTCCAAGGTGGTGATTGCCGCCTCAAGCTCCGGGCTGATGTTCTTCTTCTCAGCCTCATCTTCTTCCTGTTCTTCTTGCTTCTTCGGGTCTTTTTTGCCTTCATCTTGGGCCAGGGCGGGTATGCCCCAAGACATGAGAATGACAAGGAACATCACCCATTTCGTACTTATTTCGCTCAAACGACTGCTCCGTCAGCGTGTCCATATCGCCCCACGGAGACGAACCAAAGGAGCTTGGCTGGAATCCTCGAGGCAAAGATCTCGTTGTGTTGTGGATCGGTAGGCGATCCCTTCTGGCCCTTGAAAACGGCGGCAGTTAGAGGTGGGTTCACAGAGAATTGTTTTTTACATTTCTCTTACAATTCACTCCGAACCTCAATTTCACAGTTCAGGCAGAGGATGGGTTGGCGTGTCGAATTGGCTCGATGCTGAGATTGAAAACTCACAAAAGAGGTCTTGTCCATGAGAGAGTTAATCGAATTAGTTGGCAAGACAGATATCTATCTGCTTGACCTCATTTTGTCGGGGAAGATCCCTGCGGAGTGCTCTGTTCTTGATGCGGGATGCGGTGGCGGCAGAAACCTGCACTACTTTCTTCGCAGGGGGCAGGAGGTTTTTGCCGTTGATCGATCACAAGAAGCCGTGGCAAGAGCTATGAACTTGGCTCTCAAGCTCGGAGTCCCCGCTGACGACGTTCATTTTCGCACAGCGGAAATTGCGAACTTGGATTTTCTCGATGATTCCTTTGGGCTCGTTGTCTGCAATGCTGTCTTGCATTTTGCCCGAGATGAAGATGAATTCGAGAGCATGGTGGAGGAGATGTGGCGGGTGCTGGCGCGTGAGGGCATCCTCTTCTGTCGGCTTACATCAAATATCGGCATCGAGAACCTGGTGACACCTTTGGGAGCTGAGCGGAGTCGGCGTTGGTGCCGCCTGCCGGACGGGAGTGAGCGTTTCTTGGTCGATCTTGATTATCTACTCGAATTGACCAAGAAACTCGATGCTTCATTGCTTGGACCAATCAAGACCGTAAATGTGCAGAATCAAAGATGCATGACGAACTGGGTTCTTAAAAAAAAGAGGAACGGCAAGGACAACCCGGCAAGATCCTAAGCTTCATCACTTGAGCTAATTTTGAATTGCCGGGCAGCCGCGAGGATCGCCGAACATGTGCGGTGTTCTTCCGCGAGAAGACTCTATCCTCAAGAGCGCTGGGAGACTTGCGGGATGGTCAGCGCGGCAAAACTCGTCTGAGAATCAAGGACAGGCCTGCGTCGGCATCACATTTGGCTTCGCGGGCAAGTAAAGTCCCAGTTCTTTTCTGAACTGCCAGCTCTGAGCAAGTTCTGCCGGTTAGGGAGCCATCAAGAAGCGTAGGCCATTGGAGCTCAAGACCAAAGGGGCGATCTCGAAGAACTGGACGTAGACGTGAAGGCCAGCGAGAAGAGGGCTTTGGCGACTGATGCCCATGGCCAAGATCTCTCCTTGGCTACCGAAAGTAACATTCGTAGTGCTGATAAGGTTGGCTGCACTGCCATCAACAAGAACGGGTAGGAATCCAAAATACACCGTGTCCTGGCTTGCTAAACTAACTCCCACAAGACCTGACCCGCCGGGAGTCGCGCCCGTACAGAATATGCTACCAGTCAGGGCGGCGGGCATGCCCCCATCTGGCTGCCAAGTTTGTTGGAGGAAGTGGGGCGACGACGTGTTCGTCGAAAAGCTATAAACTGGAAGAGAATCGGCGAGAAAAACTCGCGCACTGCCGGAATTGCTGCCATTGTTGTCGTCGCCAAAAGCGCCAACGATGATATCACTAAAGCCATCACCATTGGTGTCGCCGGCGCCACTTACGGAGATGCCGAAGCTGTCGTTCGGCGAATCTCCATCGAAGGTATAAAGCGTCGATCCATCAATGCCTGAGAAAACTCGTGCACTGCCGGAATCGCTACCATTATTGTCGTCGAACCGGGCTCCGACAATAACGTCATCAAAGCCATCATTATTGACGTCGCCCACGCCGCTTACAGAATAGCCGAACCAGTCGTTCGTCGAATCGCCATCGAATATAAAGAGCTGAGAGCCATCGAGGCCTGAGACAACACGCGCACTGCCGGAATTGATGACATTGTTGTCGTCACGCAGGGCTCCGACGATGACATCGTCAAAGCCATCGCCATTGACGTCGCCGGCACCGCTCACGGAGTAACCGAACTGGTCACCCGCAGAATCTCCATTGATGGTGTAAGATGCGCCGTTGAGGCCTGAAAAAAGTCGTGCGCTGCCCGATGAACCACCTGGCGCTCCAACAACAAGATCATCAAAGCCATCGCCATTGACGTCGCCGGCACCGCTCACGGAGTGGCCGAGAAATTCGCTCGCGAAATCCCCATTGAAGGTATAAAGCACTGACCCATCGACACCTGAGAAGACTCGTGCGCTACCAGAATTGTCGCCGTTGTTGTCGTCAAATTTTGCGCCGACGATGACATCAGAAAAGCCATCGCCATTGACATCGCCAGCACCGCTCACGGACCAGCCGAACCAGTCGTTTGCAGAATCCCCATTGAAGGTGTAGAGCACCGACCCATCGACACCTGAGAAGACTCGTGCGCTGCCTGAACTGTTGCCATTATTGTCATCTCCGAAGGCTCCAACAATGACGTCATCGAAACCATCGCCATTGACATCGCCGGCACCGCTGACGGCGTAGCCAAACAAGTCGTTTGCAGAATCTCCATTGAAGGTGTAAAGCACCGAGCCGTTGACTCCAGAGAAAACTTCTACGCTGCCGGAATTGCTACCATTGCTGTCGTCGCCACGGGCTCCGACAACGACATCATCGAAGCCGTCACCGTTGACGTCGCCAGCGCTACTCACGGATTGGCCAAATGCGTCGCCCGCTGAAGTACCGTCGAACGTGTAAGCCGCAGCGAACTGCCCCTGGCAACAACAGGTCATGATGAGAAGGCTCAAGGAACTCAGAACAAATATCTTAGTCGGTAGGGCGTTCATGGTGTCTCTCTTTGGGCGACTTTTACTGGCAAGGTCGTCATCTTACTTAAGCCAACAGAATCTCACAGATAAGCCAAGAATACAAGGGGGCTGATTCGGGTACAGTGGCATCTTTTGCCAATCTATGTAAGTTCAATTCTTCACTACCTTAACGCAGACATCGGTGATGAAAACAGTTGATGACTAGGGACTCGCGGATTGTCTCTGAGGTTTTGAAATGGGCATGGATGGAGGTGGGGGTGTCAACGCTAACTCTGTTGATTCACTGGACAAGGGCGCGCTGGTGAGTGAAGTTGTCGTAGGTGGGGGTGAGTTGGAAAAGAACAGTCAAGGAGGAACGATGATGAGTCAGAGATCAAGGGCCTCAAGAGGATGTATCTCACCACAAGTCTGGGCCAATTGGATTGTCTAAGTCATGTCATATCTCTTGGTGAG
>JAJRYU010000156.1 GCA_024275615.1 Planctomycetota bacterium | reverse complement strand
GGAAACCTTGCTCGATGCAGCGACCCTGGCGGTCGCCTTCTCCAAGGCGGCATCCGCAGGCAAACAAGCCGTGAGCTACACCCAACGCAAGAACGTTTCCAAATACAAAGGTGCTAGGCCTGGACAGGTCATATTGAGAACTCACAAGACGGTTGTCGTCAGATTCGAAGAGGATCGACTCGATCGACTGAAAAAGTCAGGTTCGGGATCAAAGGACTGAAACCGTTCGCCTCCGAGATTCGTGTGGAAAGTATGGACTGAGAGAGTCACACACGAACATGCGTGGCCTCAGCACAAATTGTCAACTGCTGAGTCCTGAAAGAGATCGGAAACCCTGAACTTAAAACGAGTTGCGTCAAATCGACAGAGGAACAACCGAGGGGGCATCTTCATCTATGCCTATGCCTTTGGATGAGTCCTTTTGACTGGCACGCTCAGATTGCGTGAAGATGACGTGCGAGAATGATAGTTTGTTTTTGACCATGTCCCTGGGTCTTAGAAGAGATTGATTTATGCGCAGCAAGCTCCTTTTCGTTTTGTTCGCCGGCCTCCTTGTTTGTGCCTGCGGCAGTTCTGAGTCCGGCAACCTCGAGTACGCCGATGTCGACCAGAAAGACCCCTCAGGTAAATTTCATGGCGATGCCGACGACTACTTCGCCAACGCTCAGAAGTATTATGGAGCTGGCGACTATCACCGAGCCCTTGACCAGTTTGGAAAACAACTGAAAATCGCCCCCGATGACCGTCCTGGGCAATTGGGGCAAGCCTTCAGCCACTATCAGGTTGGACTTGGACTGGCGCAAAGAGGACGCCTTCTTGACGCCGCAGAATCCATGAAACGAGCCGAAAGTGGCTTCACCAAGATTTGGAATGGCAAGTTGGTCAAGGACACAACGATTGAAGACGACTTCAATTGGAAGTCCTGCATGGGATTGGCGATGACTGAACGTGCCATCGCGGCTCTCGAAAAGAAGAAAATCGACATGATTGATCGTCGTCTCAATGGGATCAGCGATCAAGGCAAGAGTGCCAAAGCCCGAACTCAGCAAAAACGGCACGAAGAACAGCGGATGCATTACTTGCGCAGGAGTTTCGAGAAATTCCAACGTCTGTCACAGATGCAAAACACGGCTCCAGAAGTCCTGCTCAATCTCGGTGACATTCAGCTCATTCGCGGCAATGAGTCGGCGGCCGAACGCGCCTATTTGGACTACTTGGCAATCGCTCGTCATTCTGTGGAGGTTTGGAACAAGCGTAGACAAGAAGCCATAGAGACCTACAAGAGCAAGAATGAGCGGAATCGTGTCCTGGCAATCATGAAACGCAAGGAAGAATCGGCAACCAAAAAAACTGTTGATGTCTTGGTTCACTTGGCAGAAATCAAATTCAGCCGACAGAATTGGGGCGATAGTCTTAGTTACCTCAAAGATGCAATAGGGCTCGACCCCGAACGGCAATCCCTCAACGTGCCCATTGCAGAATGCTACGACAAGCTTGGGGACTATGATCAGGCTCTGGTCCACATTGGCCGTTACATTCAAGCGTCGCCGAGTTTCGACAAGGATACTCAACGTGCCTTCCAGCTTCGTTCCGAACTCCTCAAAAAGAGAGGCGATACGTCAACGAACGGACGCTTGAGCAAATGAGCAAGACTGTGGCAGCCAGATGCCGTCTGCGATCACACAAAGATTTCGCAACCGTCTATGGCAGTCGTCAGTCTGTTCGCAACCGCCACCTCACGGCCTGTTTCACCGACTCCGGCCTTGCCTTCTCAAGACTCGGATTGTCCGTGGGGCGCCGCGTTGGCAATGCGGTCTGTCGCAACCGTGTCAAACGTATCCTGCGCGAGGTCTTTCGTCAGGAAGGGCATCTCATTGCCTTGCCTCTCGACATTATCCTAATACCGCGTTCCTACCTTACGGGTCGAAACCTCGAAGAAATGACCGGGTCGTTTCAGCACTTGGTGCGGAAACTCAATCGCCTCCACGCCGACGAACCCTCGTCGTGATGCGCTTCCTCAAGAAAGTACCTCGTTTCATCCTCAAGAGCCTCGTTCTCATCTATCGTTGGGGACCCGGACGCCTCCTGCCTCAAGTGTGCCGCTTCCGCCCCACTTGCAGTGCCTACATGCTCCGTTCCCTTGAAATCCACGGTGCGGTTCAAGGATCATGGTTGGGAATCAAGCGGATCTGCAAATGCCATCCCTGGCATGACGGGGGGATCGATCCGGTACCAGGCGATGAAAAGCGCTTTCTCACCGAGTTCTATGACACTTGAATTGGGACTGGGCGGAAGGAGTTAAGATGCCGAAGCCAAGATGCTGAACTGACGTTCAGCGCTCCCGTTGATGCGCCCGGCCTCCAAACTATCCTTAGCGAAGCGAGCGCTGGACGTCTGTCCGGCATTCTCTTCTTTCTTCTTCGCGTTGCCATGGGTTGGAAACGTCAAGGGCCGCGCAAAGCTTCTTGATGTTCGTCGACTCTATGCCAAAGCTAAAATGCCAAAGCCAAGATGCCGAACTGACGTTCAGCGCTCCCGTTGATGCGCCCGGCCTCCAAACAATCCTTGGCGAAGCGAGCGGGAGCGCTGGACGTCTGTCCGGCATTCTCTTCTTCTTTCTTCTTCGCGTTGCCATGGGTTGGAAACGTCAAGGGCCGCGCAGAGCTTCTTGATGTTCGTCGACTCTATGCCAAAGCCAAGATGCTAAAGCCAAAATGCTAAAGCCAAGATGCCGAACTGACGTTCAGCGCTCCCGTTCAGCGCTCCCGGTCAGCGCTCTTGGTCGACGGGCTACTTCTTGCCGGCGCCCTCGGTCGGCATCGCCATGTCGGCGTTCTTCTTTTGAGCATCCAGTGCCGCTTTCTTGGCAGCAGCTGCGGCGTCTGCCCTTGCTTTCTTCTTGGCTTCGCGCTTCAGACGTTCAGTCTCTTCGTAGCGCTCAATGTTCTCGAGTTCTTCCCGCCTTTTCTTCATGTTCTCTTCGATCTTCTCGTCAAGAACTTTCGTGTCCAAAGCGAAGTTCATTTTCTTCATGCTGTCGATTGACCACATGGAGACTTCACTGAGCTCCTGCATTTTATCACGGCGAACTGCCATCTCTGCTCCGCGCATGCGGCGAGGGTGCAGCAACATTTCTTCCAAAGTCGGCTTTTGCTTAGCGACGATCTTGGCAATGCCCTTCAGGCCCTTGTAACTACTAGAATCAACAACACGGCTAACTTCGCCCACTTCATGGTACTCGTTCTTGTATCCAGCATCATGAAGCATGGTAAATTCACGGCGCAACGCTGATCGTGCCCGTTGCTCGAAAGTAGACTTCGAACCCAACTTCGTCTCACGCGAAGCGAAAAACGGCATGAAGAAACCTTCTTCAACTCTAAGACCTAAATCAGTATTCTCGCTCAAGACCTTGTCAAAGGCCTCTTGACGGAATTTCGCCTTCTCAGCATCGATCAGCGCCTCGTTATCTTCTTCTTGGCTCTCAGTAATGTCCTTGATCGCCTCTTTGTCTTTTTCAGGGTCCAGATCCTTGGTCGCCTCGGCGATGGACTTCACTGAATCAGCTTTGATCTTCGCTATCTCGTCTTTGGCCTTCTCAGCCATGACTTCATCCATCTTGGCTTCAAAACGATCGAAGGCCTCATCCCGCTTTTTTTCGGCCCGTTCAATTTCCAAATCAGCAAGAAATGCCTCTCTCACTTCGCCGTCGAGCTTAGGCTCCGGCTTTTCGATGCGCTTCTCCAGGCGATAGCTCGCCACAAAACGTCCGATTTGATCAAGTGGGCCGCGGAAGAACCAAGGGCTGTTGGCCCCGATGAGGGGCTTGTATTCAAAGATGTTGCCCACTTTAAGCGCTTGGGAATTCAGACCAAAAAGAGCCACACTTTGAAATGCGATCTTGGGATCACGCATGTCAAGCATGAAGCGATCTTCCCATTCGAAGTAGGTCAAGTTGTTAGCCGCGGCTTCTTTGGCAAGATCGACCTTTTCGCCCTTTTTCAGAGCCATGACAAGCTTGTCGTGAATACTCTTGACCAACTTCAGGATCTTGACCTCTTGGCTCCAGCGTTTTTGGCGATCAGTGTAGACCTTCTCAATGTCATCGTCGGTGGCAAGTCCGTAGGCCGCTCGGTTACGTTCCAGACGCAACTTCATGGTGGCCACTTCAGCCTTTGAAAGACCGAAACCCTTGGTCAACTCTTTGAGGCTCTTGCCTGATTTTGGGTCGACTTTCGTGAAAGCCGCTTTCAACTCTTCGTCGGTCTTATAGTGCTCAAAATCGAAACCGAGGAATTCCGTCGAGAGGAGAGACGCCTTTTTATTGTAACTTTGGCGCTTCTCCGCCTCCAAAGCGTCCCAGGCTTTTTTGAGTGCCTGATTGGCCTCAGCTGTCAGGTTGCCGTCCTTGTCTCTCGGCAACTTAGTCTCATCCTTGTAGGAATCTGCGTCCCAGAAGATACCCATGAGTTTGAGTAACTGCGTGTCTTTCTGGTAGCGGTCGAAAACTTCTTTGGAGGTGGGTGCCCAACCTGGCCGATCAACCTCGCGAAAGGTAAGTGCTTCGTCCAAGTCCAACTTCAATGCGTCCCGAAGTTGGGCTACGGTCATACGAAGAGAACTGGCAAAGTCGCGCCTATTCTGATCGGTGAATTCGCCATTGTTGAAGCGTTTGATGGGCTCCTCGATCCGCTCCTTCACCATACTCTTGATGAGCTCTTTGGAGGCGGAGTAGGCCGCATCAGACTTGAGAATCTCTTCCCTAATGATCTTGCCGAGGCGCCTAGCTGCATCCTCCTCGGTCATGTTCAATACAGACTGAGGACTAAAAACCGTCTCAAGCGTCTCCTTGGGCACCTCGTGTTTTTCACCGAAGAGCTCAAAAGTAGCGAGAATAGTCCCTGATTCGATGTCCGTATTGTCTTCTCGTGAGAGAGCGTCGACAATAAAGCCCCAAAAGCCAAAACCCAACATCGTGAACAGAACCACGAGAAGGATACCAACTCGGTGCTTTTCCATGTACCGGAAGACCATCTGTGATGACTCCAAACAGCTGTCATTAAAGGATTTCCAACCATTCCCCGTGGTGCCAAACGTCACGAGATGAGAAAATGGCAAGAGCGCGAATTATACGAGGGGAAGGCTCTGAGACAAGGTTTCCCCAATCCGTGGGCATGTGTAGGCCATATTCGTCAATCCCGCATAAAAATGCCTCGTTCCCTGAACGACGCCTACACCATCAAGAGAGCCCTTAGAGGTCTTTGCCTCGGGGTAAGTCCTTGAGATTTTTGAGTCCAAAATGGCTGAGAAAATGGGGGGTTGTGCCATATTGAAATGGGCGTCCTGGCAATTCGACCCGTCCGACGACTTTGACCATCTTCTTGTCCATCAATGTGCGAATGATCTGGCCGGACCCGACCCCACGAATCGCATCGATTTCTGCTCGGGTGATAGGTTGTTTGTAGGCGATGATCGCCAAGGTCTCCAAAGCAGCAGCGGTGATTTTCTCTTCTGTGCGTGTACGAGCCAGTTCTTGAACCCAAGGGAAGAAATCTTCGCGGGTCTGAATCTGCCATCCCCCCGAAATTTCGACTAAGACGATCCCTGATTCCTTACGCTCGTAGCGTTCCTTTAGCTGGGCCAAAGCTGCTCGGATCGCCTCATTGCTCACAACTTGATCGGGGAGAATCTTCCGCATATTGCGAAAGCCAAGAACGTCGGGAGAAGCGAACAGAAGGGCCTCCAAGGCCGCTTCCACCCTTCCTTGGCTCCAAGGGCGTTTTCGACGCCCGTCGTCTTCGGGCTCGGTCGCCACTTCAGCAGGATCCACGTCATGGGCCCCCTCTGCGGGGACTTCCTCTTCGGATTGCAGTTCTGGCATGGAATATCCTTTGGGTCCAAACAATCGACTCCTAAGTTTACCTCCCGAGGCGGACAGCATCGCCACAAGAAAAAGCACTCGGAAGTTAGAAATCCTCGACGGTCATGGTGGCCATTCGCTCAAGCTTGAGTTGCCACATATACCACTCGTCCTGACTGAGAGGCTGGTCAACCAAACTCGCAACAATCTTGTCCTCTGCCTGAGCATAGGAGGTTTCCTGGCCGGGCATGCGGCGAATCACCTTGATGATCTGAAAGCGGTCCCGACCAGTTTGGTCCTTGGCTTGAACAATATCGCTGATCACGCCAATAGGCAGATCAAAAGCGATCTTGTCCAGAGCTGGGTTGAGAGAAGCCCGCCACACCGGCGGCATGAGTCCACCGGACTCCGCTGACGGGTGTACGCTGTATTGCTGGGCCAATGTGGCGAAATCAGCTCCTTCCGTAGCCAATTTGTGGACTGACAGGGCACGATTGCGATCCGTTGTGCTAATGATGCGCAATTGGACTCGATCTTCGCGCAATTCGTGCAAACGAATCAGCCGCCCCAGGAGGCGCTTGGCTCTTTCACGGTTGCGGGCAATGCGTTCGTAATCGGTCAGTGATTGTCCAAATCTCAAGCGCACCCAGGTTTGGAATGTCGTCCCCTTGCCATAGTCAGCGACAGCCTTTTGCACCATGAGATTACGATGGTTGGCAAACCATGCTTCGATCTCTCTCGAATCGATACGAATGTCGTGTTTCTCGCACTCAGCAGCCAGGACTCGATTTCCCAACAAAACTGCGATCGTGGCGCGGACCTGCTCTGGGTGGGTCTGAACCATGGCGTCAAAAACCTGGCTTTTCCTGAGTTTTTCGTCGCCGACTTGAGCGATCACTCGATCATCGGCCTTGGAAAAGGCCAAGAAATCAGGGCCTCGCCCAGCGAAGTTCCCCCTCTGTTTCACCTCTTCCTGGGGTGGGAGCTTCATCTTGATGATGCGTGGTGATGCCTTGTTTTCACCGTCCTTGTTCCCAGCTCGTTTGCTGCGCCAGTTCGGGCGATTGGCGCAGGCAGACAAGAAAACCAGGGACAACAAACAGAAGATCCTAAGAATGCGCTTTGCAGACATGGTTTGTCTCGACAAGAAAAAACGTACGGTGCGTCAGCACACCGTACGAAATATCGAGCACAACGTCATGGTCGCAGGAGGTGGCTAACGGTAGTAAACCAGTTTATCGCTCTTAAGACCCTGACAACGAGGACAGGTTTTCTTGGTATACCCGCCTTGTGCTCCCATCTGCTTGATGTTGCCAGCCCCTCCGCACACGGGACAAGAACGCCGCGAAGTTGAAACCACCTCCATGTGGCCACCTTTCTCAGCGTAGTACGCTTTGAGGAGGAAGGCGCGCTGAACCGAGTCAGCGTTGCGCCACCAACCCTCCTTGCTCACGAGTTTTTGAGGTTTCGACTGTTGCGGGGCTTGCTGGCCATTGGAACCACTTGAACCACGACCCCGCCGGCGCAAACGATCGAGGGCTTCTTGCAAAGCGCGGTTCTGGGCTGCCTGTTGCGCTCCTCCTCGCCCACCTTTTTTGCCTTCGACAATAAAAGTACCGGAACCATAGGAGGCACTGCGCTTGATTCTCGACTTGCGGTTCTTCCACATCTCCTCGACCTCTTTCTTGGGGTCAAGTTGATGGCGCTCCGCCAGGTAGGTGACGATTTCCTTGTGTAGTTGGCTGCGCATGAAGTTCATGGCCGCGCTCACGGTAAGGCGTTTTTCTTTGTCTTTGCTCCGGATGTCCTTGCTTGAGGCCATCTTCTTGATGCGCTTGTTCACTTCCCGGTGATAGTCACGAACGATCAATTGCGAGTAGTGCTTCCACCTTCGCTTTAGAAAGCGGAGCTTCTTTTTTTGCACTTCCTTCTTGAGGGTCTTGTCGAGACTGGACGATGCCAGAATCTCATCAAAGTACGCCAAGCACTGAGGGTACTTATGGGCAAATCCAGCTTTTTCAGCGGCGCGAATCGCGTTGCGTATTTCCTTATCCTTGTCCAGAACCTCCAAGCGTTTGACTTGATTCTCAATGATCACTTTTTTGTATTCTGGATCGACCTCAGTGATTTTGGCGTAGTGAATAAGGGCTTCGCCATAGAGGCCAACTTTCGTCGCCCATTTCGCCAATTCGAGATGACCCACAACGTCGTCATCCTCAGGAGCGATTTCATCGGCGCGTTGTTTGTAGAGCTCTTCAGGTGTGTAGATTTCGAAGACACTCACAGGGCGCTCTTCGATGCGTAGAACGGCTTCTCGTTTCAGATACATGAGGCCATCTTGGCGCCGTAGAGTTACGGTGTTCTGATCTTGCTCCTCGATGAGCCCATCGTAGTAGTCGCCTCGTCGAACAAAAACCCGGTGTCCATCCATCTGCAAGTCAGCGCCAGAGTTGTCGTCCTCCAAGCCGAACCGAATACGAAGCCGCAACCGATCCTCCTCGCGGAGCAGTTCCCAGCGGATAAATAGCTTGCCGTGGTTGTCGAGTCGTTCAACTTGGATGCCGACGTCGTCGCCACTCAGGACCTTTACATGTAAGAGCCTGCCATCTTTCAAGAATATGATCTCTGCATTTGCAGCTGTCGCCAGAAATCCAGCAACGATCAAGACCATCAGAGTTGTAGCGAGTTGTTTCATGAATCGCTCCTTTCCATGCCGGGAAATCCCAGCGTTATTTCTTGTTCTCAAGTGTCTCTTGTCCAGCTTCCTTGATGAGGCGTTCATAGTTTTGTCCCAGCCTGATCGGCAAGAAGCCATAGCTGAAACCCTTGTCCTCTTGAACTCCTCGAGGAACGACTGTGATTTTCAAGAGATAACCTTCGTTTGTCTCGCTCCCCGGTAGGGGAAGAACCTCCGTCAGATAATCCAATCCCTGCCAACCTGGAATCGGGGACCGCGGTGTACTTAAGTCAGCCACATCCACTCCGGCCGCCAGTCTCGTGGTAATTTCTGCTTTGATTTGTGGTTCAATGTCGCGCAATGCGACCGCGGTGTCAATCGCAAGAGTACTACGACGTTCCAAAGTAAGACCGGTCGAGAACAAGCCGATTATGCCCGCCATGCCCACCAAGAGGACCGTGAGCGCGACAAGGATCTCAACCAAGGTGAAGCCAGCCTCAGCAGATTGTGCTTCATGTGACATCATCGCACCTGTCCTCCCGTATCTAAGCTCGTTCGATAGGCAGGGATTTCAACAGTCTGATGAAATGTTCGGCCGACACGCACGTCACTTCCAGAGTCGTGCTTGGCTGGAGCGGTCTTTCGTGCCCCACGGATCACCGTGAGCTTTCTGCCAGTCGCACTTGTGACTTTCATCCACTCATCATCTATTTGTAAATGGGTGGGCACTGGACCACCGCTTTCCTCAAAGAGCTTGCCGTTGTCGATGGTGACGAAACGTGTGTTTGCCTTTACAGATCCAACCAAGTGAGCATCAGACGAGATTCTGCCATCTTGGACAAAAGTCATGAGGAAACGGATCCGGCTAGGAAAAACATCATCCTCGTAAACCTGGGCTGATGAGTCCCCCACATGAAGAGAGAACTCTTCGTAACGAGCCCGGCGGCTATCCCACCAAAGCTCCGAAAGACCGTTGCTCGCTCGCCGTCCAAGACCGTCGCCATCCAAGACACTCTCCATCTGCCATTGTTCCGTTTGCTGACCCCACAGAACCACACCTAAATAGATGAGCCCCGAGACAACAGGCTTGGCATGGGCGGCGATCCAATCCGGTGTCATTGCTAATAACGTGGCATCGTCAAAGAAAGAGCCACGGCCGCCAACGGGGGAATGAAAGGCCCGATACAAGGTGAACGTACCCACCGTGTCGTTGGGGCCACTCTCACAAAAGTACATCACTTCCATGAGATTCCCTGGAGGTTTCAAACCGGCGATCTGCTCATCGCCATCTCGACTAGGCGCCGCTTCATCTCTTTCTTGCCTATTGAGGATGCGAGCGTGACGGCTTTCGACTAGATCGGCCTCGCCGTCGATGGTCTTCTCTCCTCCGGGGTAAGTCCCAGCGAAGCGACCAATGGTGTCATTCAGTTCGCCGCCCGGATAAGTCCTGACAAAGCGCAGCAACAAGGAACGAGGATCTCCGGGAGAGTGACTTTTTGCCCGGGTGGCAGCGGTGGACAAAGTGACTCCTTTGGGGGCCACGTACTTTCGGTCATGGCTGAGAAGAAATTCCAATTTAACTCCCGGCCCTTCAGGATCGCCAATGGCAACACAGGCGAAATCATCACTCACAACTTCTGAGATTTGATCGAATTTGTCGTAGATCTCGCCGGAGGCTCGTGACTTGCGATAGATCCCGAGAGAATCTTGCACCAGTGTGAATAGAAATAGCCCGAGCATGGCAAAAATCGTCATGGATGCCATGAGTTCAATCAAAGTGAGTCCTTGGGCCTTCTCAGCTTTCATTTCAAGGTCTCCCTAGAGATGACGTAAGGGGCGGCCAAGTAGCGCAGTTCCACATCAAGTAAATGTGGCGTTTCTTTCCAATCATTGGTGAGAAGGTTGATGGAGTCAAAAGCGTTGGGCCGATAGACGAAGAAGACACGAGCTTCGACCGCGCGAGCTTGACGATTCAGAAGGTATTGAGACAAGACCTCTTGTCCTTGACCGGTCTTTGAGTCCAACAGCAAGAGTGCACCTTTGGAATTCTCCGGGGGCACATCCCAAGGAACTTTTGGATCGAAACGCAAAAGGACCTTCACACCGAGTCGAGGTTTCTTGGTCCGCAAATGCCAAGATATTCTCTTGAAAAACGAACGTGGTTCGTTGACAGAGAACTCATAAAAGGAGAGCTCTGGGTCATCGGAATTGGGGGCATAGCGGTCCCAATAGCGAAACGGCATGTCCAGGACGATGTCGTCCGTGCCGTGACTTTGGGTGCGCGTACCATAGCGGGCCCGAAAAATCCCTTTCTCATCTCCGGTAAGAGGATCAATTTGTCGCGGCATCTGCAAGATATTGCCACCGACGCTGGTGAAGTGAATCATCTCATTGCCGATCAAGACCGTACCACCAGCTCGACCATTGCTGTCGGTGATGCCGAAATCTTGTGCATCTGCCAGCTCAAAACTAAAATTGTCCCTGGCAGTAGATCGCAGCAATTTGCTGGTGGCGCGAAAATCTAGATACACAATGGGCGCACCAAAAGAGTGAGTCGCAGCAATCGTGTTCATGAAGCCGCGGACACAATCCGTGAGAATTGTCCCACCCGAAGCCCCTTGGCTCACACCGCGAAAAGCAATGACCTCGTCATCAATCTTGATCAGTCCGGCGTCGGCGGCAAGTTCGGTCAGAGGGTCACTGAGATCGAGTTGGCGGCCTCCAGCTAGATAGAAATTGGGCAGCAGACTGCCGGTGCCCGATGACGCCGCATTTGCCGTTGTGGGCACCCACAAGGCACTTGCAATCGGCACTGCCGTCGCATTTGCCGTCAACCCAAGTGGATAGGGTGATCTCACGTTCGAGTTGATGTATGACGCTTGATTGTCATCCCACAGGGCATAACGATTGCGTTGCACGGCGCGGACACGGATTTCATCGAGCATTCCTGAGCTTCTTGTACCGCCAACCAAGTCGCCACCAATCTCAGCTCTGCCTTTGGAAGTGATGAGCGGCAATTCGCCGGAGGGCCATTTGCAGATCCGCGTAAACAAGCGTCGGTCCCACACACCAATCCCATTGGCCAAGTTGCGCGTACTCACTCGTGGCATGGCGATCTGAACCAGACGTCGCTGCACGTTGGATGTAAAGCACGCTCGGTTGTTGAAGCCCCAGGAAATAAACTGCAATTCACGTCCGCGGTTGCCGGCGGTTATCAACGAAACCGCATCCCCATAACCCGGAGCTCTCCCTCCCACGCGGGCAACCCGGAACGTCGGCAACACGACACCGCCGCCGGTATGAGTGTGGGAAGCATTGTTGATATCACGCCAGCCGAATTGATCTGTTGACGCCTGTCGGCGCCAACGAAGATTGTCGCGAATAAGATCCATGTTCGGCAATTGAAAACTATTGGGGTTCGCCAATTGGACGGGGTTTGTGGCCACTCTCGATGTTAGCAGAGTATTCACGGCTCGATTCAGGGAATTGCGGTCGTTGCACAAGAAATCGTTGTTGATGCGATCAACGCCATAATAACCGACCCACTCAATCACGTGGCCACTGAAATTACGCAAGGTCGGGGCCAATTGGGGTCTACCCAATTGCAGATACTCCACCACAGGATCATTGTTTGCGTTAAATTCCGGTGCTTTAAATCCGTTGCTGTTGTTAAGACCCACGGAAATCGGAAATACCTGCGCGAGGAGCGGTGCGTTCGTACCACCGGAAGTGAAACGGGTAATGACTTTGGGGGAAGTACGCCAAAAGAACTTTGGAGTCCTCAGGTTTCCGGTATTGCCCGCATTGAGAAACTGATTGTCAATGAGGCGAGGATTGTAACTGTCCTGGGGGCGTGAAACACCGGTCAGCATGTTGCCACTACGCCCGGAATACCTGACCAAGACTGCGGCCTGCTGAAGAGAGTTGGCTACATTGTTGGGATTGGCATTGAGGGTAGTCGTGGGCAGAACATAACCCACGACAATGGCGTACCCACCACTTGTTTGAAATGTCTTCGCTGAGGAGTTCAAGTCCTGAGTTGGCAAGGCTGCCAACTCAATCGTATTGGCGGTCGCCAAGTCGAGGGTCTCAACGCTGATTGACAAAGGGGGTGGGCCAGACAAATTGACCGAACCAGGCTGAGTCCCGTTGCGCCCGATTCCTAAGACAGAAAAGGGTGCTAGGTCAGAAGCCAAAGACGCGCGGCCCTGACCAAGAACTTCGCCCGCCAAGTCTTCAAACCGACGCAAGACACTTGAGTAGCCAAAGAGAGTAACTGTCTCGCCGCTAGCATGGGAAAGAGCAACTGTACCACGCGCGCCACGGCCCGCAGGTAACAGACCACCCAAGGGGTTTTGAAAGACAGTAAACGAGTTTCCTCGACGGGTGGCATTCACCACTTCGTTGCCGACGAGGAAGACGCCTTGGTCTGGCCAATCTCTGGCGTCCTGAACGGTGAAGGTATTGTCGGTGGAAGAAAAGCTGGTCGAAAGCGTCGACTGAAATCTCGTCTTCCCCCGTTGATAGCCATCTACGTGCAGGGAAATCTCACCAGGTTTGGTGCCAGTGACGTGCAACGAGAAATGATACCAAGTGTCATCTTCGATGGCACTGCGGGGAGGATTCCACCGCACTTCGGCAACGGCAGGCACACGGGTGCGAACATCGTCCAAGGCGACATCATGAACTTGAAAACGAAATGACCGATCAGCCGGATCGTACCAAGCCCGAATATAGTCTGACGCGGGCCGCTGCCCGATGGCAGAAAACAAAGCCTGACCAGAACTGAAATTCGAAGGCTTCATGTAGAATTCAACAACAAAGGGGTTGAGCCCATTGTTGTCAGCCATGGCGGTTGCTTTTTGTCCGCGACCCAACGTCTGGCCTCGATTGGCCAAGTCGAGAACATAAGAACCTGTGGTGAGAGGATAGCCTTCCGGAAGAATGTTCTCCGTCCGAACCGGGCTCCGTGAACGACGGTTCGTTCGCACGCCAGCGGCGACGGGGCCAGTGAGATTGCCATCAAAGTGTTCTGTCCACCCGCCATACATGCGCGAAGGTTGCAAGCGCACATCACCTTCGGTCCGGGAAGGTCGAAAACCGATCTTTGCCGAATTGTCGAAATTCTGCATGTACCGAAACAAGCGCAGCTCTGGCTTTGCTGATTCATCGGTAAAATAGGACATGAGGCTAGGATGAGTTTCAACATGACGACCGGATCGACTGGTGACAATAGACCTCTCAAAGTCAGCTTGAGTGCGCAGCGAAAACCGAAGTTCCCTTGCGGGCGCACTTCTAAAAGTCTCGCGCATCCGAAAACGAGCCAGCTCAGAGCCACTACCATCGTTCACACTACTGGCTGTTTCGACGGTAAAGTAGTCGTGACTCACGTAGGCAAACGGTGCCGTTGAATTGATGAGCGATCGGTGATTTGGGTTCAACGAGTTCTGAATGACTGCCATGGCATGATTTGCTGACATCGGCACACCATCGAGGCCAGGAATTGACACCATGTCAGCAGTGATGCCAGAATCACCTGCTTCGAAGTCCTTTGCCTTCATGTGAAAAAGAGCACTCATGAGGTCGACGAGATGCTCCGTCCCTTTGATCGGACGGTTCTTGATCAAAACACCAGCGATGTTACTCGCCAACACTCCTGACACCCGTTCACCAGGTTTGGAATAGCGCCGCCACCGTGGCGCATATTCGAGCCCATCGAGGAGTAAGGTCAAAACCGCTTTTG
>JAJRYU010000155.1 GCA_024275615.1 Planctomycetota bacterium | reverse complement strand
GGCCCTTTCGATATTTCGAGCGGCGTTCGTTAGACTCGGGTCCAAGCGAACCGCCTGAATCCATAGTTTCTTGGCTTGCTGGGCGAAGGTAATTGCCGAATCAAAAGCTGGTAGTCCAGCCTCAACTCGTTTGGATAGTGCTTCTGCTTGCTCGCAACGCGCAAATGCGACATTCCCAAGCAGGAACACGCGCAGAACTTCGTACTCCCGGCCTCCGCGCACTGCCGATTTTTCGACCGCGATTTCAGCTTCCACGAAATGACCGCTTTGCAATGCCGCCAGGGCCAAGTTGAAGTACAAAGAGGCGCTAGCATTTTCGCCCTCGTCCGCGACAAGCCCACGAAAGGAATGAAGAGCACTTTCGAAATCACCAGATCGGTAGTGACGCTCTGCTTCTAAGACAGAAGATGCGGCCAAGACAAGGAGCACAACGCATAGAAACTTCATGCTTGCCTCCGATCGCTCAACGCCAGTTCAACACAAAACAAGAATACGGCGAGCAGCAATGGCCATTGGTAACGGTTTGCTCTCCCCAGACTAGACCGAGCTGCCAACGAACGAGCAAGCGTGGGTGCCACTTGGTTGCGATAGAGATCGACAACCGGACTGTCGGCTACGCTCGCATCAACATAGGACCCACCGTATTGACCCGCAACATTTTGCAAACCACGGGCATTGAGTACAGTCACGACTTCTCTTCCTGCACTATCCTTCAGGAACTCCTCCCCGTCACCGAGGTCAATGGGAATTTTTTCGCCAAGGGCAGTCCCATAACCCACGGTGTGTACAGGAATCGTTGTGCTCAAGGGATCCTCAAGAACGGATCGTGCCAAGTCCTTGTGGTCTTCCCCATCCGAAAGGACAATCATTGCCGCCGCATCGCCCTCTTTGCCTTCAAGGGCCTGGCACCCCACACGCAGAGCCGCGGCAAGATTGCTGCCTCCTTGGCGAACTGAAGTAAAATCGACGTCTTCAAGTAGTGTCAAGAAGGCGTTTGCGTCTCGGGTTAGCGGTGAAACGAGTTTGGCCTCCCCAGCAAAAATGATCAAGCCGATACGATCTCCGGTGAGTGAATCGGCCAGGGCTTTCAAATCCATTTTTGCGCGCTTCAGCCTGCTGGGCTGAAGATCTCTTGCTGACATGGAGCGGGAAACGTCAAGACAGACAACCAAGTCAATTCCTTTGTTTGCCAGCTCACTATTCGCCCGGCCCCACGTTGGCTGCATCAGCGCCAAGGCAGAGAATATGAACCCGGCAGTGGCAAGATGCCGACGAGCTTGACGCAACTTCGGATCCAACCCTGGAACCAGATCTGCCGTCCTTGGACCGATGCGAAGGGCCAATCTCTGTGCCCGGAGTTGATCCCACCTACCCATCAGAAACCACATCAATGGCCCCAAGAGTAGCATCGGCCACCACGATGGCTGCAGGAAATAGTCATGAAGGTTCATGGGCTGATTTCCAATGGCGATGATCGCAGGAATCGGGCGATAAGCAGCAGAGAAAGCCCGATGACAACGAACCACATGTGCATGTCTCGGACGAAAAATCGCGGTTCTTCTACGCTTGACTTCTCCATCTGATCAATGGCATCAAAAACTCGCTCCAAGGCGAGGCCGTCGGAAGCGGAAAAAAAGGTGCCCCTTGTCTTCTTAGCAACGAGCTCAACTTGTTCCGTGTTGATCGCATGCAACTTTCCGTCGCCACCGGTGATTCCACGACCAGCAACAATGGTGTGCACACGAATGCCAAGGTTTTGGCAAAGTTGGGCAGCATGGATTGGTGCTATTTCGTCTGGAGTTGCTGATGAAGAGACGTTCTCGACGCCATCTGTGAGGAGCACAACAATCCTTGCTGAAGTCCCTTCAGTCGGCAAAAGTGTTGCCGACTTAGCCAATGCCAGTCCAATCCCTGTGGCATCCTCGACACTCTCGGCGTCAACCAAGGGGACATTCATGAGGATCTCTATGAGTGCCCAGTGGTCCAAAGTCAAGGGGCAAACCAAGTCGGCGTATCTGGCGAACGCAACGAGGGCAATACGATCGTTTGGCCGGCCTTGAATAAAGGCCTCGGCGCGGCTCCGCACAATGTCGATTCGCGAGGTAGAATCCGACATGTCCTTTGTCTTCATAGAGGAAGAAACGTCCATGCAGAGAACTATGTCTATGCCCTCATTGGCGCGGGGAAGAGCTTCCAAGACCACCGGCCGCGCCAGGGCAAGTATCATGAAGAAGGGACCAACAATACGCAGGAACAAGGGTACTTTGGCGAGTCTTTGGCGCCACGACCCCACATGTGGTTTATCCGGTGGCAATAAGACAGCAGCGCCAAAAAGAACAGCAACGCGCTGATTCCTCGACATGATCCAAAGGGACACAGGCAACAAGAAAAGCCAACTTAGCATCCATGGTTCGGCAAGAGTCATATCGATAGGTGTTGCCACGAATGCCGTCATGTCACACTCACTTGTGACAAGACATCTTGCTCACCTTGCCACCGCGCCATTGATCTGAGCCACGTTGTGAACGCATCAGTCATTTGCCGCCGCTCTTCAGCTGCAATCGCTTGGTCTCCATAACGAATCTCGTCCAACCTTTGCAGGAAATGTCTCAAGCTCGCCAACTCCTGGTCAGTCAAAAGGGAGATGTCCGCCATTCTCCGCGTTAGCTCCGCGGTGGTCATTTCTCGTGCTGGAACTTGGAATTGCTCCGCGACGTAGTCACGGACAAGCTCAGCGAACTCGTCAACAAAAGAACCGAGATTGCAAGAGTCGGCGGTAATCGTCGCCAAGCGCAACTCCGCCTGAGCGTGTGGCCCGAGAGGCGCGCCTTTGTTTCGGGCCCGACGCTTTTTCATGAAGACTAAGATGGCAATAAAAAGAAGGGGGAATCCGATGATGACATAGGCGCTTGGCCACTCACGAGATTCCATCGGCCAAAGACCCCGCGGCAGCTCCGCTCCGCCAACGTCGTTCTTCGGCAAGACAGATGCAACCGTCAACAATACGACCTCACTTTCGGTCGACAGTTTTTCTCCAGTGCTCGGATCGATTGCAGTGAACGAGGTGCGGGGGATTTCGATGGAATTCAGTTGGAATGCGAAGCACCGGAACCGCCGCACTTCCACCTTTTGGTCCTTGACGATATTGACGTCAACAAAGAGCAAGTCAATCATGCCGAGGTCAAGTGAATCATCTTGCCAAGTCGAGGCAGAGAAATCCTTGGGCCAAGTACGCGTCACCTGCACCGTGAATCCACCCCCCAGAGGAACACTCTTGGAGTCCACCTCAACGCGAATCGCAATTCTCTGTGCCGAAAGGTCGCCGATAAGTGCGGATGCAAGGCATAGAACGACTATTCCAAAGATTTGCGGACATGATCTCATTACCGCTTCTCACCTCTGGCTTCACGCATTCGGAAGAAATGCATGATGGGACGAACGAGGGCTTCGTGGTCTTCGAAGCGTGGTAACGCGATGTCAATGAGATCCACAGAAAGACGCCGCAGGGTTTGGCGCGTCTTACTCTGCCACTCATCAACCTGTTCTGTATAGCGCGCAATGAAGTGAGAATCGCCCCAATCAACGACGTGAGTCATCTCCGACTCAGGATCTTGCATGCGCATCAAACCAGGCTCGACACCGGCCAACTCGGGAGCCAAGAGGCGCACAGCAATGACATCATGGCGCAAAGCGCAAAGTTTGAGAGCCTCCTCCCAACCGTCATGCAAGAAATCTGAGATCAAGAATACGACGGCATGGCGCCTGGGGACACGGGCGGCGAAGTCCAACGCCGAACTCATGTCGCTTCTTTGCCCTTTAACCGGAAGCGCAAGGGCATCTCGGACGATTCGAAGTGCATGGCCCATGCCCTTCCTCGGTTCCAAGTAGCTCTCAACATGATCGCTAAAGGCAAGCATGCCGACTTTATCGTTGTTGCGCACCGCAGCAAGTCCCAAACAAGCACAGATTCGAGCCGCCACTTGGCGCAATGACCATGGGCCGAATCCGGACACCATGGATCGGGAAAGATCCAAGAGAAAAAGGACGGACAATTCTCTTTCATCGACGAACTTTTTGACAAAGGGCCGACCCAATCGCGCAGTCACGTTCCAGTCGACACTACGAGGGTCGTCGCCATCAACATATTCTCGAACTTCGCTGAATTCGACACCACTGCCACGAAAAACCGAACTATATCCCCCCGACATGACGTCCGTGACGAGACGTGTGCTCACCAACTCAATCCGACGAACCTCAGCCAAGATCGAGCTCAACTCCTCCCGAGTTGCTGGTGAGTCGTGGTGGGAAATCAAGGAACTGGCACCTTGTCAAAAACCCTTTGAATCACATCTTCTGAAGTCAGTCCTTCCGCCTCAGCTTCGTAAGTGGTGATGACTCGATGCCTCAAGACTTCCATGCCGATGCTCTTGATGTCTTGGGGAACGACAAAAGCACGGCCATCCAAGAATGCGCGGGCCCTCCCCGCTTGGGTCAAAGCGATCGAGGCTCGCGGGGAACCCCCGTATAAAATGAGTTTCTTCAATTCACCCAGACCGTTTTCTTCTGGCTCTCTTGTGGCAAAAACAATATTGACAATGTAGTCCAAGAGCTTGTCATCAACGTATACTTCGTCCAGGAGCGCTCGGGCCCGGGCGAGTTGCTCCCATGAGCCCACTTGTTCGACCTGCGGCCGCTTGTGGTTGTTCGCCATGCGACGGACGATGGCTTTTTCCTCTTCCTTTTCAGGATAGTGGACAACCACTTTCAGCATGAAACGGTCCACCTGAGCTTCCGGCAGTGGATAGGTGCCCTCTTGTTCGACAGGATTCTGGGTGGCCAAGACCAGAAACGGATCGGGAAGAGGGTGTGTTTCCCCAGCCAACGTCACTTCCCGTTCTTGCATGGCTTCAAGGAGAGCCGATTGAACCTTCGCTGGAGCTCGATTGATTTCATCCGCCAAGACAAAATTGCCGAAGACTGGTCCCTCTCGCACCGACCATTCTCCGGTCTTCGGGTTGAAAACTTGAGTCCCCAGGAGATCAGAGGGCAGTAAGTCGGGGGTGAACTGTATGCGTCGAAACCGCCCGCCGAAGGACCGCGCAAGAGTCTCGACACACATGGTTTTCGCCAAACCTGGCAAGCCTTCAAGCAAAACATGCCCATCGGCCAAGAGGCCAATAAGCAAGCTATCAACCAAGTCATTTTGGCCGACGATGACACGAGCAATCTGCCTGCGGACGTCGCCGATGAAGACACTTTCCTGTTTGATCCGCTCTGCGACCGCAGCAACCTTCGACATCGATACCGGACTCCACAAGAAAACAACTGGATAAGACTGCGATGCAGCGATTCAAGACGATCCGACATGGACGGCATCGTATTCCGATCATACAATATCCAGACCAATCGTGACCAACGTCCATCCGCTGAAAAACAGCGACACACTGAGGATCCGCGCTAAGCACAGAGCAAACCATGAAAAACGCAAGAAACTGCCCCCAAGGCCTCTTTTCACTGGTATTGGTGACCCTGTTTTTGCTGCCCCAAGTTGCTGCGGCACAGATTCCTGGGAATCGCGAAGCCATGTGGCCTGCGCCCACCGCTGCCGATTGGAAGAAACCCGTCCCCATCGTCTTTCAAAGGACATGGGAAGACGCCGTTTCATTGGCTCAGGAAACCGGCAAAGCCATTTTAATATGTATCAACATGGATGGCGAGATCGCCAGTGAGCACTATGCCGGCATCCGTTACCGTCAACCTGAAATCGCAAAACTCTACGATCCCTACGTTTGCGTCATTGCCTCAACATATCGCCATACCCCCCACGATCACGACGAGAGCGGTCAACGGATTCTCTGTCCGCGTTTCGGCAGCGTCACTTGCGGTGAGCACATTTCCATTGAACCTATTTTGTTCGAAAAGTTCATGGAAGGTAAGCGTATCGCCCCACGGCACATCTGTGTCGAACTCGACGGCAAAGAGACTTACGACATCTATTATGCACTCGACACGCAAAGTGTCTTCACTGCCATCAAGGACGGCATCACCAACCGCAAGAATCAACCAAAACCACAGGTCCGTGGCGACCGCACTATTATTGAAAGAGTTGCAAGTCCCGACGTCCGTGACCGTATGGCGGTAGAATCCGCTTTTCGGAAGGGCGACAAGAAACTGAAACGCTCCCTTCTGCTGGCGGCCCTAGAACAAGGGCCCAAGGCTCCCACCGAGCTTTTACGTCTCGGACTTTTCGGTTTCGATGAAGAAATGAACGCTCTGGCCAGAAAGGCCCTCCGTACCAGTGAAACGCGAGGATCCACCGATCTTATCGCCGAGGCTCTTTCTGTTCCTCTCGTTGCCAACGAGCGCGACGCACTACTCAAAGCCTTAGATCGCCTGGGCAAGAAGGTGCCCAAGGCCAAACGCCTAGCTCAAGTCCAGCGGGGACTCACAACAAAATCCAAGGACATAAACGTTGCCGCTTTCGATCGTGCCATCGCCGAAGGCGCCACCTACACACCAGCTTCAGAGGTCGATATCACCAAGACCCTAACGGATCAAAACCTTGCCTTCGACTCTCAAGACCCCAAACAACACTTGACCTTGGCGCGAGCCTTCCTCACTCGCGCATTGGCAACATCCGCCGAAGGACGCGACAACTTGCGGATCCGCGACGCCCTTTTCTCTGACGCCAGCGCCGAGGCGCAAGCGGCTCTTCAGTTGGGCGAAAAATCTTGGAGTGTATACGCCGTTTTGGCCGTGAGTCACTACTACCGCGGCGACAAGGACAAAGCCTATGAATTTGCCGAAACCGCAGCAAAGCTAACATCCGATGCACCTCAAAGTCGGGATGCCATGATTGTCTTGGGTCTCTTTGCCGAGAAACGGCTCCAGCAAATATCTGATGCCATTCGCGATGGCATCCATTGGCCTAAGACTTGGTTAACCGACATGCACACGGCCTACACTGTTCTCGCTCAACACCCTTTCGGCGATGCTTCTCAAGTCGTCATGCACTACGATTTCTTGGTTTGGTTGCAAGCGCGAGGCAAGGCGCGGACGGTGCTCAGGAACGGATTGAAACGATTCCCTAATTCCTGGGCCATTCACAATCGCTTTCGAGAGAGGATTCTCAGACGTTTTGGAGTCCGACGTCTGGAATCCACCTATGCCAAAATGCTGCGTGCCCCAGACGCCTCGCCTTCACTTTCTTGGTTCGCTGGATACGCTTCCCTCGTGGCTGCAGAATTTCATCGCCGTGCCGGCCGCCCGCAAGATGCCCTCAAGTCCTATGATCATGCCATTGAGCTCTACAAGAAATTCATTGCTGCCATGAATGGGGAGGCAAAATCACCCAATCACTACATTGCCATGGCTCATGGCGGCAAAGCCAGGGTTTTCTATGAGATGAAGAACAACAAAGCCGCCCTCGAAGCCATCCTTTCTTCCTTGGCCACAAGCGAACAATCCGCAGCAACTCTTGACGGTTTGAATATCTCCACGGTGGATACAGCTAAGATGTTGCGGCAACGCTTGCGGACAGAAAAGAACGATGTACTCGGCCGCAAACTTGAGGATGCACTACGCAAGTTGCCGCCAGAGCTTCTCAAACTTCCTGCTTACGAATTTGGTCCGCCAAAGAAGAAAACTGATGCCAACCAATGATATCGTTTGGTCGACGGCCCTACCCTGTCAGATTCGGAGAATCGTTTGATCTTCCCAACTTCCGCGACTGTTCGACACACTGTGAGACTCGCGTCTGTCATCTTCCTTTCGGTTTGTGCTTCATTGTTGCTGTCATGTTCCGATACGGAGTCTGAAGGCACTCGTCCAAAGGCTGATTCACAAACTGCCGAAGCACCATCGCAAAAGTCAATCGATGGCCGTGCCTTGTTTCGACGACACTGTTCCGGTTGTCACGGCGTCCTCGGTGATGGCAAAGGTGAGACCGTACTCAAGAAACCAGCAAGGAGTTTCGCCGCCGGAGGCT
>JAJRYU010000154.1 GCA_024275615.1 Planctomycetota bacterium | reverse complement strand
GCTGTGATTGAAGGTCGAATTGGTATAGGCAATATCTTGTCCTGCCGTCCCAGGAACGACGTTGAGGAACAAACTCGAAGCACCAAGCACTTGACTGCCAGACACCCAAACAACTCCACTCACCATCGCGACGCTGGTTCCGGGCACCCCTGGAATCGCAAGGTCTGCGGTGCTTGTCCCTGAATCTTCGTTCAGTCGAAGATAGAGAAGCTCTGGCCGTTGGGCCTTTGCGCCAAGGGCAAGGAGCAACAAGAGTGGCAAAAGGAGAGAGCCACTTTTTGAGCGCATCTTGGCCTTAGATTTATCAAAAAACTGTTTGCCGTCGAAACTCATCACGGCCTCCTATAGGGTTTTGCCAAGCGCCATTCTCGAATCGCTGCACCGCCCGATTCCCGGTTTGCAATGACGTACATGCCGTGCGCAGCTCGAAGAGGGCGATGGATCTCGCCAGCACAATAAACGGAAGTGGCCGCCTGAGATCCGTAGCGGACACTTGGCCGCCTCTCGAATTGATAAGGATAGTCTCCCACGTAATCTCCCCAAGCGAACCACATGTCATTGGGTCGGTCTTGTACAACGTTTCCCCAAGGAAAAAGTCCACATGACGGCAATGGCAGTGGAGCCAGTGGGGGAGTCGGATCGCTGAAGATGAGAACAACTGAAGCGATGTCGGTGGGTGGAACATCAACAGTCCGAGTTGTTCCAGTACCGGGAGGCGGGATGGAGCCAGCATGAAGAGGATCCGTAGTAAGCCCGCTTTCAAAGAACCAACTGGATTGGTTCGCACCTGTGACAACTTTTGTATCGTGGGGAAAGGGCCATCCAAGCGGCGAGAGCCTGTAGTACACGATTCCCGAAGTGACATTCGGATCCGGGTAATAGGGAGCCCCGCTAGGGTAGACAGGATCCGAATCAACATAAGCCATGACGTCACTTGTTGAAACGTGGCCACTTGTCCAAAAAGGCGATTCGCCGGTGTCGCCGCTGACAATTTGAGCGGCCAAGTACTCGAAAGATTCATCCGGACGCAGCGATATTTCGGAAAGGTCGACTGTCATTGTTGTGTTGTATTTTACCCAATTTCCGTTTGTTCCTCCCGGCGAGAGAATGAACTCAAGATGGGCTGTTGAGTCTGGTATCGGTTTCATGAATGAACCTAGTACGCCCCAATCCACATCGGCGGACGTTCGCGCAATAATCCGCATTTGATCACCCACGCGAAAAGGACTGCCGTTGGAAGGCGAAGCGGCCGAATCAACAAGCCAGTTATTGCTGTTCGTTGGGTCGAGACCCTCAAAGAGATCGCCCAAGCTTCTCAGTCTACGGATCGACAATTGAGAGTTGTCGGGGATTGCCGTGAGATCACCGGTTGGCGAGCCATTTTGGACAAGAGTGACCGACGTTCCGCCGAGAGGCGCGCTTTTCACATACCACCAATGCCCTTGCATACCCCGGTCGCTAAATGCCTTCATGCCGAAGGGTGTGGTCTCGATCGCTTCATCAACTTGAAGAATTGCGTAG
>JAJRYU010000153.1 GCA_024275615.1 Planctomycetota bacterium | reverse complement strand
GGGTTTTGGCACCCGTCTTGGATCCACTTTTCTGTTCCGTTGGCTCTACGAGCGAGACTCTGCAGATTGAAATACTCAATTTGGGGACCGCCGCGATTTCTCCTGGCACCTTCATTCCTGTCTCTTATCAAGTCGATGGTGGGCCATCGGTTTCGGAATTCGCTGTAACGCAGAGTGCTTTAGCGCCCGGGGCGACTTTGTCTCTTGCCTTCACCACACCCCTGAACTTGTCAAATGTTGCTGCCGTGAAAGTCACTATCACCCAGGCATTAATCGGCGATTTGAATTCCAGCAACGACTCCATCCAACACGTTTTTCGACCTGGTGGGGAAAAGAGGATCACGACCTATCCCTGGGAAGAAACCTTCGAATCCCTTTTCCATGCAAATCTCTTGGTGCCGCCTTTGGGGTGGACTCAAGAGTCCGCCGATTCTAGTGGCCCCTACACGGATTGGCACTTCGAGGACGTCAGTAGTGGTACCGCCCCATTTTTCGATCATACGACAGGAGTCTATCATCAAGGTCTCTATGCCTACTTGAACGACTTGGGGCACAGCCCCGTCGTGGCTCTCAGGAGCCCGTGTTTGGAGCTTGCAGGGATAACCAATCCTGAATTGGTATTTTGGGTTTTTAGTGACCAGGGCAACGTATTCCCGAACTCTCTCTACGTAGATGTCTTGGATCTGACGAACGGGCAGTTGACCATAGCGGTCCATGGGCCGATTCAAGGCTTGCCTCTTGGCTGGCAAAAACAACAAGTGGACTTGAGTGCGTTTTCTGGCCAACTCGTAAGGTTGATCTTTCGTGGCAATACGGATCATGGCACCTCAAGCCCCAATATCGGCCACGACATCGCCATCGATGACATCATAGTCTACGATGTTGTTCCGACGAACGGGCAGCCCATGCAGCCTGGCCTTGCAGAACTTCGGATCGGCTATACCCGTAACCTAAATCTTGTTGACATTGCTCCTGGGATTAACGGGCCGTTTTTCTCCCGTGTACGCCCCGAAGAATTGATGCTCTTGGAATATGCTGGACAACCCAATCAGCCAGTCTTGCTTTTAGGCGGCTTGCTTAATCCAGCGGCGGCCGCTTATGCCAACATCGGATCTTTGGATATAGGTGGCCCAGTTGATCCTCTGACCGGCATCCCTTCAGGCATTGTCATCCTGGCCGATGGCAACCTAACCGACGGTGTCAACCCTTTCTTCAATACCGGACCAACCGGGCATGCTCAATTCGGAGTCACCTTGCCCAATCTTCCTCCCGGACTCCTTGCCACTTTCCAATGTGTCATGAGGACCGACGGAACAAATGGTTCCTACATCGCTTTGAGCAATGCCATCAAAGTGATCGTGGAATAGACGCGCAGGCGTATTCTTGAAGTTTGAAGCGACAACCCAACCCCCTACGCTCATCCCAACTCAAAAACCAAAGCGCGGACGGATTTGCGAGTCCCACGAGCAACTCGTCCGCCAATCAACTGCCCTAAGAAACAAAAGATGCCCAGCCGTCCCCGTCGATCATGAGCCTCAACAAATCCAAAATCCCAAGCACACCCAACTGACAACATCGAGGACCAAATGATGAGCGCCATTAACCTGGTTCCTGTCTCTGGTTGTGATCATCGTTGACATCCCTGGGTGCAAGCAGGTCCTCAAGAAAGAACGCAGAAAGCTCATGTCGGCCGCTTACATTCGCTTTCTTGTAGATGGAGGCCGCTTGCTGCCGCACAGTGGCTTCGCCAACCTGACGAAGGGCAGCAAGCTCCTTGTGACTGAGTCCCTTGAGAATAAGCAAGGCAACACTTCGCTCAGCTCGGGTCAAACGCCATTGTTCGAATTGTTGGTCAATCAACTCACCAAGGCCTTGCAAGAGCTCGCGGGCTTTTTCGCGCCACCGTTCGGCTTCTTCGCAAGAGCCCTTAAGACGTTCCGACAGCTCACTCTTCGCGCGAGATAGTTCCTGAGTCTGTTTGCGGAGCAAAAGAATTCGGCTCACGCCGAAGCACGTCCCGACTGCACCAAGGATGGCGATCACCCCCTCGATGATGACGTGCTCAAAAGGTGTGCCTTCTCCCAGATCGGCGGCAATATCAAGGACAGCGAAAGCCGAGACAACCAAGAATGCCAGCGTCACGAACACAAAACGCCGCCATTCTTGTCTAACATCTGCTCGATCTATCGTTCCCAAGGGCCCACGCAAGAATAGTTCCCCGTTTTGACTCCCATCTTCACGCCATCTTCGGTCTGCGCTCAATCGCGTGAATCCTCGAAGACAGTGAGTATGCTGCGGTTCCCGCTCAATCGCCCAGATCGAATCTGACCCAAATCTGGGGCCAATACTGGAAAATGTTCTCGCGCGGGCCCTAAGTCCATACAGCGCCACTCTATCACACATGTCGGATGGTTTCTTCGAAGCCAATATACAAGACTGTTCCGGTCGCTCTTGTTTCTTGACTTCACCCGTGGAGATCCTAAATGGACAATCTGCCCCTTCATCCCATTGTCGTTCACTTTCCCATGGCATTGGCCCTTTTGACACCGCTTCTGGCCTGTTGGCTCCTCGTCCGTTCTTGGCGCGTCAATTCACTCAGGCGCGATTGGACCGTCGTCTTTGTCCTGTGCGCCTTGATGTTGATCAGCAGTTTCTTCGCCGTGCGCAGCGGCGAAGATGAAGAAGAAACTGTCGAGCGTGTCGTAGCTGAAGAACTGATCGAAGAACACGAGGAGGCCGCTGAAATCTTTGCCTGGAGCACAGGTTTTCTGCTCATGGTCGGTGCCCTTCCACTCATTCTCCGAGACGAAAAAAAACGTAGAATAGCGGCATGCCTCTTTCTTGTTTCTTCTCTCATTATCTTGGGACTTGGATATCGGGTTGGTTCAGCAGGTGGCGAGCTTGTCTATCAACACGGTGCCGCTGCTGCTTACACAAAAGGGGCAAGTAATCCCTCCCATACGCCCCATTCTCCTTCCCATCATGATGACGATGATTAGTGCCTTGGTTCTCATACTTGTAGATAGCGAAACGAGGCGAACTTGCCGAGTCGCATTGAGTTGATCGCTTTCGCACCCTTGGCAAATCAAATTCTCTTCCTGCGAAACTACAAGTGTTTACTCTTCGTTCCTTCATGAGGCGAAGGGGTTGGGTACACCTCTTACGCTCCACCCAGTGGTTAATCCTGCTGGGTGTTTTTTTGCGGCAACGACACTGTTAAGTGAAGTGTCCAGACCAAGCTAAGCGTCGAGACGGAAGCGGTTATCAAGACCGGGCATCTGCTTACCCAACCCACATTATTCACAGCCTTGGGGCCAAGGGCAGGTGCATAGCGCCCGACCTCGTCGTCATTCGCCACCCACGACCGATGGTCGCTCGCGGGTCGTTCCTCTATGTCGAGCACTCTGCTCTCATTGAACATTCACCGGGTATTGTCGATGAGTCGAAGAAAGAGCCCATGGGTTGGGACCCGGAGCAGGGATGTGAACTCTGAGAGCAAGTGACCACAATCTCATGAATAAGGCGGTCTAAGGTCCCAAGATCAATTTGTTACTCAATGCCTGGCGGTTGTCAAAACTTGAGTCCCAATGTTATTTCGCCGCCAACTCCCACCAGCGGTGAACACAGAGACGAACAACTTCCCCCGGTAACTTGTTGGCAAACAGGGTGGCCACGACTCGTGAGAAGATCTCTTCTTCAGAGAGAATAGCTGCCTCATCAATGTACCCATGTTCCACAAGAAAGACCCTCAGATCATCAACCTTGTTGGACCTGAGGCCCTTGGGTCTTCCCGTCGCCCGGCCTTCAAGAATGTCCAAAAGGTCAGTGCCTCTCCCTTCTACGCGACTAAGTCGATCGACGACGGCTTCGATGTATCTTTCGGATATGGCTCCACTCGCTTCGATGACACCACGATCGATGGGGCGTCCTCTGCCAACCATCCACTCGCGACAAAACACCACCAAGAGACCCGATCGGTCATCCAACTGGGCAGCGATGCGTGAAGATGCTCTCAACTCCTTCGCAACGGCGCTGCGAGTGGCGGACAACGTTTTCCATTGGCCGACCGTCGAAATGCCTGCGCTCAACAGGCGATGAAGACATGGTAGATCATCCCAAAGCACATACCACAAGTGTTGGTTTTCCGCATGAGTACACGGAGACAACGCCGGGATAGCCAATTGCAGCGCATAGGCTTCAGCGTCTTTTCCTTCAGGCGGTGGAATCGTCTTGAGTGGTGAAACATCGAGGTCGGCTTCTGATCGAACACTGGACTTGCCCAGACGAATCTGAGCCAAGTCGTGCGTCTTGACCGATCCCCCTAGCTCTTCATCAAAAACCCGTGAGAGTCTCTTGACGTCACTCGGATCGTTCGTGAGATAGAAGATCTGTCGGCCACGAGACGTCATCTTGGCCAAGCATTGAGCGATAGCCTGGAAACGCTGAGGATCACTGTGATCAAGCGCCTCATCCAAAAAAAGTGGGATTGTCAGTCCCTTTTCTGTGTGCTCCGCAAAGGCAAATCGCGCTGATAGAATCAGCTGAGCTCGTGTGCCATCTGAAAGTTGAGACGGTGTGAGTACGCGACCCGTTGAACTTTCAACTGCCACGAAACGTGCCTCTTTTTCGTATGTCATTTCCAGCCGATAGGCTGCTTGAGTAAATGCCGCAAAGTGTTCTTGAGCGCGGGCAAAAACCTCGGGCAGTTGGTCCTTCTCATGCTTGGCACGCACTCGATTGAGCAAGAACGCGCCACAATGCGCAGTGAGAGCCTCGTCTCTTTTGTCCTTGAGAATGAGGAGTTTGCCATCGCGTTCGGCAAGCGCGGTTTCAATACTATGACCTTCGCGAGCTCTTTTTACTTCCGACTCGATGTCGGATATCTGACGCTGAATATTGTCACCTGCTGCTGGCAATGGCTCTAAACTATGGCACTTGGTTAGCAATTCTTCCGTCGTGAGGTCAGTGAGATCTTCTTCACCAGATTCCTTCAGAATCTTCCGCTGGCCGGCAAGCAGTCCGTCCAAGATTGCCAGCTCTTCTTTCGCTCGCTTTCTTCTCTCGACGTCGTCAACAAGATTCGAGAGGCTGGCGACATCGCCAAGTTCTAACTCAGCCAATTCAAAGATCTCTTTCCTGCGTTCTTTGAGCTCTTCAATGTCTGTAGTCAATTTCGCCAGAGTCAAACCAGCGTGTTTCGCATCCTTCTGGGCATCTTTTAGATCTTGGTTTCTTTGATCGGCGCGATTCACACGCGCGTTTGCTTCTTCAGCATTCCGTGGGCGGGGTTCTTGAACCTCCTCCAACTCGTCCCCGAGGTTGGTGAGGTTCTGCATGAATTGCCGTTCAAGTTTTTCAACTTTCTCTTTTTGTGCTTCTTCTTCTCTAAGAGCCTCACGAAGACAATCCAATGCTCGAATCCAGTTGACGAGGTTCGCATCACAGGAAAATTCTTCAATGCCAAGCTTGTTGGCGATTTCTTGGCCACGCTTCTTTAAGTCAAGGAGTTGGATTTTGACATCTTCTAAGCGCTTCGTTTCTCGCTTGATCTCTCGCTTGTGCAGATCCGCCCTCTCTCGAAGTAGTTCGGCTCGCGCTAATTCAGCCTCCAACGATTCGAGGCGGAACTTGACATGGTCCTGGTCCCAGCCTTGAGGAGCTTCGATTGCGACTGGAAAGTTCTTGGCAACTGCCTGCCGCTTTTCTTTGAGGATCGTTGGGTTTCCACGGGGACGAATCACAAGAACTGCGGCGATGATGCCAGCCCCAAGACCAGCGATGCTCCAAAGAGCGCCGTGAACAGACACCCCCAAGCCAAAACCAGTGACCAAGAAAAGAGCGCCCATGGCCAGCACCAAAGTCTTGGACGGAGCGAGAGTCAAGTCTGAACTTTCATTGAGAGGTCCTGGGACTCGAAGCCACTGGCGCAAAGTCAAGATCGCTTGACGCTGCCGCTGCAACGATTCAGAGTCAGCCTCTTCTATTTCCCCCAAGCGCAAGTCTTCCACGGTTCTAAGAGCCACTTGGAATGCCGCCGAGACTTCCTGGCTGTCTCGCAGAAATGCAAAAAGGATCTCGGCATCGCCAAGGCCGGCGATCGACTCGATCGCTGTCGATTTCTTGATACCTGCTGCTTTCTTGGCAGCACGAGTTGCTCCCAATGAACGCGCGAAATTCTCCCCAGCCTGCTCCAACTGGACCTGCTGTCCGTTGAGCGTGTTGACACAGGCTTTCCAATACTCGATTTTCCCCGCCTCGATGGCGTCTGCTAGTTTCGTTTCGGCGGCTTTTTCATGGGCGTCAGCGATTTTCTGCTGTGCGATTGACGACTCAATCTCACCTTGCCGAATCTTGTCTTCAATCTCGCTTACGCGTTTGTCTTCATTGCCCTCGAGTTTTCCAACGACCTGGGAGAAACGGCTCAAGATGTCCTCCATCTCTTGTCGTTTGCGCTGAAGCTCCTTGAATTGCAAGGCCGCTTGGTGGCTGGACAAGCGGAGTCCTTCGCTCCGGACTCGTTTGAGCTCAAGTCTAAGCTCAGCGAGTCCGTCCTCACGATGCGCGGTCGAAGTCTGAGCGCCGACGGCAGCACGAATGGCTTTTTCAGCAGTGTCCACTTGGCGCCGATCGCTTCGCCCGAAACTTCGTGCTCTTGCCTTAGCGTGCGCTCCTAGGGCCGCCCGTAGATCATACCCCCCGGACATTTGGAGTTGGATCTTCCGGGCCAAATCGGAACCAGTGGAATCACTTTGCTCAAGGAGATCGCGCAGAGAAAGAAAGAAGCAATCCGACAGACGATTTCCTACGTCAATCAGGGATGCGGCTTCCACATTATTTTTTCGCCAGGTGCTGTGGTCTCCATCCTTTTCAACCACCCATTCGACATTCTCGTGTTCCAGGAGAATTGAAGTTTTAAAGTACCCCTCAATCTCATCACCGCCTTGCCACAATGAGGCTTGCACTGCGCGGCAAAGTTGAGATTTGCCGATTCCATTGGGGCCAACAATAATGTTGAGGCCGGGACTTAGTTCGGCAAGAGCAAAAGGGGTATCTATTCCCGGAACGCGACTCACGTCAATGCGCTTGAGCTTCACGAAGCGTCTCCCTTTTCCTTCTGCTGGAGAAGGTCGGCGAGAGCTTGCTGCCCCGACTGAATCAGCGAGGCACGAAGCGCGCTGTCGCTCAAGGGGTCCTCATGGTCT
>JAJRYU010000152.1 GCA_024275615.1 Planctomycetota bacterium | reverse complement strand
TCTTGTCCAATTCCCACGAGTAGGCAAAGCCCGTGCTCAATCGAACCAACGACAATTCCCTCGACCGTGACTTGCGCTTGGCTGACTCTCTGTACCACAACCTTCATTGTACGGCAACGTCCTCGTCACCGTTCAAAACTGCCTCGCGGCAAATCAACAAGTTGTTCAATGTGAAATCAAGGTCGGCTTCGTTAATGCCGGAAATCAGCAAGCGGCTGGTGAGATGAATGAGGTTGTCTTGACTCTCAGAGAGATAGACAGAGACATCGAAATCGCTGGTCTGATCCATGAGTTTCGCACAATCCAGCGTTGAGTCAAAGTGATTCAAAGCAACCGTGACATCGAGAGTTACGAAAGGAGCGCAGGACGGCTTGTGCGCCAGAAGTACCACTTCATTTTGACTTCCAGACCCTAAGAATTCAGCTCGCCAGCCGTCAGCGTGTGTCTCGGTCTCGACGACTAAAGCAAACCCCCGCCCCAAAAGCATGTCTTTGCAACGCTCCCGTGCAAAGCTGGTTTCAGCTCGATTCAGTTTTGTGTCAGTCACTTTTCGAGTTTCTCCTTCAATTCGACGATCCAGCCATTGACCCGCCGGATCTCAGTTCCGCCGTTCGCCAAGTAGCTTGCGAAATTCCGAATCGCATCGCGATACTTGTTCAAACGCTCGGCCTGAAAGACTGCGAGATTGTAGTAGATCATTGGCTCTTTCGGATTCAAGCGTTTGGCCCGATCGAGGAGAGTCTTGGCGATTTCGTAGCGGCCATTTTCGATGGCGGCCTTGGCGTAGTTCAACGTGATGTCCAAATCTTGGCGATCCAAGCCGTAGGCCGCTGACAAGTAGCTTTCTGCTTTGCTCCAGTCCTCTGCGTGTAGATAAAGAGTACCCAGATTGTAAAGCACAAGGACATCATCGGGCTCAAAAATCAGGTAACTCTCAAAGTGTTTGATTGCATCGTCGCGTTTACCGTGTTCCGCTTCATAGGCCCCAAGTCTACGAAACACTCTGGGCGGCGGTTCAGATCCTTGGGCGGCTCGCAGATTGTGTTCATAGGCTTTTGTGAATTCTCCGCGTTCATCCAGTCTTAGAGCCAACAAGGCGTGGGCGAGGCAGTTTTCTGGATCGATTTCCAAGGCTTTGGCCAAGAGATCTTCGCGGCGGTGGCGGTCAGTAGTAATCTGCGAAAGTGCGCTCAGATAAGCAGCGTGGAGTTTGGGATTCTTGGCGCTGTCAATCAGAGCTAGGAGTTCTTCGGCCAGTGTCTCACGATCACCGGAATCGATCGTCAAGCGCGCTTCGTTATAGAGTGCGCCAAGATTAGTTGGTTCTAAGCGACGCAGATTGCTGAAAATCCGGCGGGCGTCGTCTTTCTTGTTTTCAGATAGGAGGAGGCGGGCCCGACTGTACTCACGGCCTACGGTGTACTCGCGCCAACGTGTGTTGTCGATCGAGGTTCCGCAGGCCGTCAGCAGCAGCAGCAACACAGTGAGGAGGTGTGCTCTTGTTTGTTTATTGGTCTGTAAGGCCCACCGCCATTTCCTCTTTTTGTCGGAAGTAGCGGAGGTTGTCGTTGTTGATATGAATCGCTTGGGCACGTTTGACCTCATGACTAGCATTGTTGTTGCCCAAGATGATATGTGAGCAATGGCCTTGTGCCGAGATCTTGATGAAGGGTTTCGTGCCAAAATCTGCAATCTTTACTCGAATAGAGCGATCGCACTCGACTTTGAGGTTGCGGACGAAGGCCGTCGCGTTTCCCAACGCCAGACTTTCCTTGGCGCCGCCCTTGTCTAGGTCCCGTGTAACTTCATCACCGGTCAAGCTGATGTCAAACTCATAATTCTTGGACACAAAGATTGTTGCCTCGCTGGCCAAGATAACGGTGGATCTGTCGATCTGGGTCTCAATTTGACGCACAGCCAAGGGAACGTCTTCCTTGTCTGGCTTCAATTTCGTGGGCATCCCCATATTCGCCTTAGCCCGGCGACGTTTGTTTTCTTTCCAGTTGCTTCCCCCAGGGGTGCCAGCGCAAGCAGCAAGAAATCCAAGAACCAACAGAGTCGTTAAGAGAATCGCCAGGTTTTTCACGTCGAGTTCCTCAGCATAATTGGCCATGAGTGAGTTCTTATTCACTACATCGACCAAAGCTGTGAGGAACTTGGGTGTTTATTCACGAAATGTGAGCTTGAAGGCAGTCCCTGTACCCTTATAGATGCTTTTCACCTTTGACTATATAGCTGGCCCCAAGCCACTGCGAGAACGAAGGCGATCCAAGACACAATTGGCAATCACGCGGGCTTTTTGTTGACCCGATCTCAAGACAGCGTCGATTTCCTCGCGGTTCTTAAGCAGGTCTTCGTAGCGCTGTCTCGCCGGAGCAATCATCTCCTCGTAGACTTCGAAGAGCTTCTGTTTGGCATCGCCGTAGCCAAAATTGCCACCGCGATAGCGCTCAGCTAGGTCGGCAATTTCCGATTGCGAGGCAAAGTGTTTAAACAAACTGAAAACATGGCACTGGGTTGGGTCTTTGGGCTCTTCCAAACTCTCTGAGCCGGTCACGATCTTCATGAATCGCTTCCTGAGTTTCTTGCTAGGTAGAAAAATGTCAATGGCATTGTCATAGGACTTGCTCATCTTGCGGCCATCGAGCCCGACAACCGTGGCCACTTCCTCCTGAATCAGAGGTTCGGGGACCACAAGCGTGTCAGCGCCATAGTGATGGTTCACGCTTTGGGCCATTTCACGACACATCTCGACATGCTGTTTTTGGTCTTTGCCAACGGGCACGACGTTCGTTTCATAGAGCAAGATGTCTGCCGCCATGAGAACGGGATAGGCAAAAAGGCCATGGTTGGGCTCTTTGCCGTTGGCAATGGCATCTTTGTAGGCGTGAGAACGTTTCAAAAGCCCCATGCCGCAGAAACAGGAGAGAATCCAAGCGAGCTCGCAAACCTCTGGGATATCTGACTGGCGAAAGAAAACGTTCTTCTCCGTATCCAACCCCAAAGCCATCCATGTAGCGGCGCCTTGATAGGTGCTCTCCCGAAGAGTCTCGCCGTTCTTCTCAGAAGTCAAGGAATGATAGTCGGCAATGAAGTAGACACCGCGATACTGTTCAGTCAACTTGAGCGCCGGTTGTATGGCCCCAAGTAGATTACCGATGTGCGGTGCGCCCGTAGGTTTGATTCCAGTCAGAGAGACCTTCTGCTCAGTCATTCTGGTCTCCTTTTTTGACTTTTTCCGCCAGAGATTTTAGCTGTTCAACAACGGGCATCGCTTGACGCTGAATCCATTTGCCAATCATGTCTGTTTCAACATGGATGGGGTCGCCTACGACTTTTGTCCCCAAGTTAGTGATGGCCATGGTATGGGGAATGAGGGCCACAGCGATGATGTTCGCCTCATGTTCGGTAACGGTCAAACTGATACCGTCCAAGGCCACCGACCCTTTCAGGATGACTTGGTCCTGAAGACGACTGGGGATTTCGAAACGCATCACGGTTTGAGAAGGTTCCGTTTCAATAGCCACAACTCGCCCTGTGCCATCCACATGACCGCTCACCAGATGTCCACCAAGCTGGTCGCCGAATCTGAGTGAACGTTCAATGTTGACCTCATCGCCGGCGACAAGAGTGCCAAGGTGGGTCAAATCCAAGGTTTCGCGCCCAGCGTGAAACTCAACTTCCGAGCCTTGCAGACTGGCCACCGTCAGACAACAACCATTGATGGCAATACTGTCGCCCAAACCACAGTCTGCGGCCAAAGGGCCCAAATCGACACGAAAGTCAATTCCTTCGTCTTTGTGTGCCAAAGAGGTCACGGGTCGCTTGGCTTCGATGATGCCAGTAAACATCTGTTGGTTCCTTAGTGGATCGGGGGCATGATGCGCTTGGAAGTCCTTGTATGCCGAATCGTCAGATTTCTTTCAAGCAGGAGGAGCGTAGATGCGCTTCGACATTCTCACGATCTTCCCGGAGATGTTCCCGGGGGTCCTTGACACGAGCATGTTGCGAATCGCCCAAGAAAAAGGAGCGGTTTCCTTCGATCTTCACGACTTTCGCGATTTTGCCAATAATAAGCACCAAAAAGTTGATGATCGCCCATTTGGAGGGGGACCGGGCATGGTCCTCAAACCCGATCCCATCTTCGCCTGCCTTGAGAGTTTCCTCCCGGCCGATAAGGCTCCCCCACCCATCATCCTGCTCTCTCCTCAGGGCGAAGCATATAACCAACGTATTGCCAATGAGTTAAGTCAACTTGACCACATCGTCTTGATTGCCGGCCGTTATGAGGGATTTGATCAGCGCATTGTTGACGGATTACCCGTAAGAGAAATATCAATCGGAGATTACGTCATTACCGGAGGTGAACTTGCGGCGTTGGTTCTTGTTGATTCCATCGTTAGACTGCTGCCCGGTGTTCTCGGGGATGCGGATTCCGCGACCTACGAGTCGTTCAACAACGGACTTTTGGATCACCCTCACTACACCAGACCGGTGGAGTTCAGGGGGATGACCGTTCCTGAGGTGCTCAGGAGCGGCGACCACGCCCGCATTGCGGCGTGGCGAAAGCAAAAGGCCGCGGAGCTAACTCGAGCACGCAGACCAGATTTACTGGACCCGAAGGATCGGCCCAGCACGTAAGAAGAATGGCATAGATGCTAAGGACTGCGGCCTTTTAAGGCTGACGAGACGTACGATGGACAAGTTTAGCGAAGTTGAAGCTCAGTGGATGAAAGACGAAATCCCCGAATTTGCAATCGGAGATACCGTCGATGTAGCAGTCAAGATCAAGGAAGGCGGCAAGGAACGCGTTCAGGTCTTCAATGGCACTGTCATTGCCCGCCGGGGCCGTGGCCCTGCCGAAGCGATCACGGTACGCCGTATCGTGCAAGGTGAAGGTGTGGAACGCGTCTTCCCCCTTCACTCGCCCAAAATCGACTCGATTATCGTCGTCCGTCGTGGCGATGTTCGCCGTGCTAAGCTCTATTATCTCCGCGACCGGGTTGGCAAAGCCACACGTGTGCGCGAAAAGCTCGACACTCAAAAGAAGAGCTAGATCAAAATTGGGGACGCTTCGTAAGGCGTCCGGTGTATTCATGACCCGAGGCCCGCTATGTTGGGAGGCCTCGGTCTTTCATTTTCTTGAAACCAGTAGGTTTTAGGGAGTTCGAACGTGACCTCCAATCTGTTCACGCGTTATCTCGTCATCCTCGGCGTCATCGCTCTTTCTGTTGTTTGCATCATGGGCAACTGGCCTGTCAGCTTGGGTATCGACCTGAGAGGTGGCAGTGTCTTAACCTACCGGATCGAAGAGATCAGCGGTGGGACACGGTTCAAGACTGAATCTGACCGTCAAAAAGCCATTGATGACACTCTCGAAGTCATTTCCCAACGCATCAACAAAGAAGGTGTCAAGGACATCAGTGTGCGTCGCGAAGGTGACTACATCGTCATTACCTTGCCTGACTTCACCGCCGAGCAAACCGCTCAAATCCGCGAGCGAATGACCCAAATGGGTCGCTTGGAAATGCCCATTGAAGCCAGCACCGGCGACAAAAATCGCAACGGTGTGTTCTTCGACAAGGCAAAGTTTGAGCAAGAGCGTATTGCCAAGCTCAAAGCCCATGAGAAATACACGCCACCAATAGACTTCCGCTGGTTCCCAGTTCGACCTCAGCCAGAGCCCAAAGAGTCAGATGCCAGCTATAAGAAGCGCATCGCTGCCTTCGACGCCAAGGCAAACGCTGAGCCTTGGAATCTGAGCGCTGACAAAGGCGAAGTCGCTTGGTATTTCTATGACCCACAGTACTGGGGCGAAGACGTCGTCCCGTCTGGCTTCACCGGCCGCGACATTTACAGTCCGCAAAGGACACCAGACCGAAACGGTGGTCGTGCCGTTTCCTACCGCGTCAGAGCGGATCGCCAATGGGCCTTGGGTTCCTACTCAAAGAAATATCTCGGTCGCCAAATGGCTTTGGTGCTCAATGAGCAAGTCTGGAGTTCGGCCAATATTGCTAGCCAGCTCACCGACAATGTTCAGATCAGTCGCGGCAATGGCGGCTATTCAGAAGAAGAGCAAAAATGGCTGCTTAACTGTCTGCAAGCCGGTTCCCTCAAGTTACGGCCGAAGTTGGAATCCCAAGAACAGATTGGTGCCAGCTTGGGCACCACAGCGATTCAACACGGCGAGTGGGCCTTCGCCATCGGCGGCCTTCTCGTCGTCGGCTTCATGATCATCTACTATTCCTTCGCTGGTTTTCTCGCTGTCATCGCTCTCCTCCTCAACTTCCTCTTCGTGTTCGCCATCTTGATGCTACTTCAAGCATCCTTGACACTGCCTGGCATCGCTGGCTTGGTGCTCACCGTTGGTATGGCTGTTGACGCGAATATCCTGATCTTCGAACGAATTCGGGAAGAACTCGACAAGGGTAAACGCCTGATCCATGCGGCCAAGAACGGCTTCGACCGCGCGTTCATTACGATTTTCGACGCCAACCTGACGACCTTCATCGTTGCCGCCTTCCTCGTCTACTACGGTAAGGGCCCCATCAAGGGTTTCGGTTACACCCTCATGACCGGCATCGTTTGTTCGATGTTTGCTGGTCTGTATATTACGCGCACCCTGCTGGGAACTGCGATCGCTAAGGGTTGGATCAAAGAGTTCAAGATGCGGCGTCTGATGGACAAGCCCAATTTCGCCTTCTTGGCCAAGGCCAAGAAAGCGCTGTCGGGTTCAATCGTCATCATTATCCTCGGGCTCGTGGCATTCTTCCTTACGGACGACAGCAAGTACGGTTTGGATTTCAACGGCGGGACTTCAGTTCGCATGAACTTTCAGGTCGCCATGAATGACACCGACGTCAAAAAGGCCATCACTGCGATCAAGGGCGAGGACGGCAAGCAAAAGTACAAGGCCGTCGAAGCCAGTCTGATTGAACCTGCTGATGGCAAGAGCAAGGTCGTCGACATTCGCTTGGACTACTTGGCAACCGAAAACGAACCGGGATCATTAGACGAGACGCAAGACGGAACTGATGCCTACGAAGTCGTCAGGAACGAGTTGTTCAAGACATTCGGTGACAAACTCGTGCCGGCTCCACTGACCGATGTGTCCTACGCCGATGCGACTGGCACATGGTCCGTGGTTGTTCACATGCAGAAAGCTGTGAATGACGATACCGCTCTCAAGAAGGCTATGGCTGCCGCCAACCTGAACGACCCCCAATTGGCGGCTGTGGACACCGAAAACAAGATCTGGCGTATTACGGCTAAAATACCAAAAGAAGCGACGAAAAACGCCAGAACTGCCCTCCTTAATGCCCTACTAAGCAACAAGGCCCTCAACTTGACGCGCCCATTTCCTCGTGTTCGTTTCGTCGGGCCTGCAGTGGTTTCGGGTTTGAAAGAAGCGGCCTTCAAGGCG
>JAJRYU010000151.1 GCA_024275615.1 Planctomycetota bacterium | reverse complement strand
ACCATGACAGACGTCATCAATCTCAAAGAGAAGTTCGCATCGATTTCAGATCACTGGCATCCCAAGCTTGTTGGCGAACTGAACGGCCAGCACATCCGGCTTGCCAAATTCCAAGGGGAATTTATCTGGCACGCCCATGAACAAGAAGATGAGATGTTCCTGGTTGTCGAAGGATCCTTTGAGATGCTCTTTCGCGATCGCAAAGTGACCGTTTCCGCAGGAGAATTCTTGATCGTTCCCCGGGGTGTTGAACATCGCCCGGTTGCCAGTGAAGAGGTCCATGTCTTGCTGTTCGAGCCCGCCTCAACGGTCAACACCGGGACTGCCGGTGGCGAGAGGACCGTGACAGACTTGACCTAGTCTCGCAGACGTCTTGGCGATCCTCGACTTTTTTGCGCCATTCGCTATCATTGCCGCACCTGTGGCCTAAAAGGAGCTTCCTCTCCAGACCACATGTCTTGATGTCGGTAGCTATAGGCCTTTTTCCATTCATATCTGTCAGGCTCTCACCAAAAGGAGAATAGATGAACGATTCCAAGTCCGTCCGAGTTCTCCTCATCAATCCACCCCCTCATCAAATCGTCGAGCCCTATTATGACACGCCCGATTATCCTCGCACAGCGTTAGCTTTTCTCGCAGGCCACCTTCGGGCGAGTGGCGTTGTCGTTGATGTCTGCGATTGCAAATTCGATCGATTGGATTACGACCAGGGCATGGAGAAAGTGAGATCGTTTAGGCCAACCATCGTTGGTTTCACCGCTTTCACGAACGAAATAAAACCGGCCGCCGTTTTCGCCGAACGTGTCAAATCCCACGACCCTTCGATCACCACTGTCATCGGTAGTGTTCATGTCACCGCCCTTCCAGAAGAAACGGTTAGGGAGTTCCCGCAATTTGACTATGGGGTTGTCGGGGAAGGTGAAGAAACGCTGCTAGAGCTGGTCAACCAGGTCACCAATCATGAAGAGGTGACCGCAAAAGGTGTAGCCTATTTGGTCGATGGGAAAAACTATCGTTTCACTGGAACTCGTGCCCCGCTCGCCGACCAGGACGGACTTCGCCCAGCATGGGATTTGTTTCGACCCGCAGCGGAGTACGTGTTGCAAACCTCAAGGGGTTGCCCTTTTGCTTGCAACTTTTGTATGAATCCTGGCGGCCGCATTGTCCGGCCAAGAACGGTTGAGACGACGCTGAATGAAATCGCGTGGCTTGTCGAAAACATGAAGCCAAAAACGATCCTCTTTGGTGACGAGATCTTTACCATCAACCGAGAACGAACCGCCGATATCTGCCGAGGCATGGTTGAGCGCGGGCTCCACAAGAAGATTTCTTGGTGGTGTCAAACCCATGTCAGCACGATCGACGAAGAAGTCGTGCATTTGATGAAAGAAGCGAACTGCAGCACGGTTGGCTTGGGAATCGAAACCGGCGACGAAGAGAAGCTCAAGAAAATGGGCAAAGGTACAAGCATTCCCAAGATCATCGAAGCAATCAGAATCATGAAGAAAGTTAGATTGCGATTCAACACCTTCTTCATTCTTGGCCAACCCAATGAGACTTATGAATCGGCCAAAAACACCATCGATTTCGCTGTCAAACTCAATCCAACGATTCCCGTCTTTGGCCTCATGGTTCCCTACCCCGGCACCGAGGTCGCCGCCATGGCGCAACGTGGCGAAGGAGGCTACAAACTCCTCACCACAGATTGGAATGATTACAACAAGCAGATCGGCAACGCCATGACTCTCGCCGGAGTTACAAGATCCGAGTTGGAACGTCTCCAGATTCTTGGCTACTTGAAGGTCTTCATCCTCAATTTTCGCTTCGTCGACCTCTGCAAGTTCCTCTTCAAATACCGCAACGAAGGGCTGGCGGTACTAAAAAAACAGCTCATCCGGTCGTAAAAGATGTCGCAAATTGT